>JAZOVL010000165.1:0-4693 GCA_045658685.1 Pilosibacter sp. | reverse complement strand
GAGGAGACACCGCACTGGCCATCGGAATTTTCCCCTGCTGCCAGAACTGTTCCGTCTTCTCTAAGTCCCAGTGTATGATTGATTCCATTTGATGCCTTAACAACCGTTTTCCAGGTATCCACGGCACATTTTCCACCTGAGGTATCTCCTGCTGCCACTGCAGTACCATCCTCTTTAATACCAACGGTATGATATTTCCCGGCCTCCACCGCCTGGATTCCCTTCCACTTCGTAACATTCAGATTCTCATAAGGATTCGTACCACTGGCGGTTACGCTTCCATCATCCTTCAAAAATACCAGATGAGAACCTGCTGCTGTTATCTTTTTCTGTGCTGCCATGGCAGACTTCTGTAAATCTTTCAGTTCTTGTGAAGATACAGATTTTAATACCGCTCTGTGACCACCATTTTTCTGTTCTCCGGATGACTGTGATATACTCTGCTGCATGTCACCGACCGGAACCTGATTTCCTCTTCTGCCTCCGATCAGCAGTCCACAAACTGCCAGGCAAACAACACAGGCTGCAGCCGCCAGACCTATCATCATCTTTTGATTTTGGGGCTTTCTTTTTCTATGTACCTTTTTACTGTCCATGCCATAGAGCCCCTGGATCAATTCGTCCATATTCTGGTAACGTTCATCAACTCGGATGGCAAGACCTTTGTCGATGACTGCATAAGCTGTTTTTGTAGAAACCCTGAATCCCAGTTTATCAAATTCTTCGATTGTATCCTGATGAAGTCGGTCCATGGCACTTGGAGGTACCTTACCTGTAATCATACGGTACATTGTGGCACAAATCGCATACACGTCTGTCCATGGTCCCTGATTTCCGTGACTTTGATACTGCTCAGCCGGGGCATACCCGTGTTTTAAAATAATCGTCAAACTTCGTTCTGTATCACCGCCTGCAAATCTGGCAGCTCCAAAGTCAATCAGCTTCATCTGCCCGTCTTTTGTCATCATAATATTATCCGGGCTGATATCTCTATGTATAATGCCGGACTGGTGCACAATCTTCAAAGATTCCATCACCGGATGGAACAACTGAAGAACTTCCTGTTCACCAAGCTGTCCGCCATGATCTTTCAAATACTTACCAAGTGTGATACCATCTACGTATTCCATGACCATGTAGGCAGTATCATTTTCAAAAAAGAAATCTTTTACAGCCACAATCCCTTTTAAGTTATAGAACTTAGAAAGGTTTTTTGCTTCTGTCATAAACTTTTCCAGACCCTGTCTGTAGTTTTCCTGTCGAACTCCCGGCAATGCGGTAATTGTATGACCGTTTCCTTTTCCGGTTTCTCGTGTTGCCAATCCTACCGGGAAATATTCTTTAATCGCAACACGAACCTGCAGGTTCAAATCCCAGCCAATATAGGTAATACCGAAACCGCCTTCCCCTATTACTTTACCAATCATATATTTGCCGTTTAACACATGTTTTAACGGCAGCCATCTTGGCGGCTTTTCATATTTTTTCTGTACGAATCCACATACCGGACATGGCTGATCCGGATATCCCCATTCATTCATACAGCCCAAACACAAATAATTCGGATTTTTCATATACATTTCCTCCTCAAGTTATAAAAAACTTCTGTGGCCGCAATATGCACCACAGAAGTTTTTTCAGCAAATCTATTAACCGAGACGGAAAACATCTCCATTTTTTCCAATTCGGATTTCACTGCCTGCGGACATTGGAACTGCTGCATTTTCTGGTAAGCGGCCACCATCTTTGTCAAAAACACCATTTGAAGAATGATCAGTTACAGAATACATTCCATTGTCACCATTGAAAGAAATTGTACAATGCTTTCTGGAAGCCTGTCCATCTTTTACTACGATACTGCAGCTTGCAGGATCACGGCCGATGATCACTGTATCTCCACTCTTTACAGGAATTACAGCGCCTGCGTAAGAGCCGCTCACACCTGTGATGGTACCGTCTTTCTTACCAACTTTTACATTCTTACCAACAGATGCTGCTCCAGCTTTATCTTTCATCATACCAACGATGGATAAGATTGCCTGAACTACAGAAATAACAAGAAATACATATACAACAGGAGTTGCAGAGTATCCAACCTGTGCAAAATCCTGAAGAGTAATTGTATTCAAACCATAGCCAGCTGCACCTACAATACTAAGAAGAATTGTACCAACATAACTTGCTTTCCCTTTACCAATCACATTCATAAGCAGAACCAGAATGCCGATTGCTACCGGAAGTACCATAAATACGGTAATCAGCGTTGCTTCATCACCACCAAATGCAGCTGCCATCTGAATTGCTGCCTGTACGGTCTGTTTTTCCGGATAGGAATCTCCCATACCAATGGCACCCGCTAACTGTCCGAGTCCACTCATAAGTCCTTCCAGTTTTGCATATGGAACTGCAAAGAACGGCAATAAGTGCAATGCACCTAAAATCATCAATAAAATTCTATAAATACTCTTTTTCATCACGATTTTCTCCCTTATGTTTTCTATTCGAAAGAATTATTTTTCTTCTTTTTTTGTATCTTCCCAACAGAACTGAGGTCCGCAAAGACCAACGAAGAGTAATTTTTCATTTCCAACTGACAGAACATCGTAATTCTTCATCATTTCATTATTCAGTACTACATTGTCATTTAAGTAGAATAATTCTCTTGCATCTCCGGCCTGTGCGATAAAGCATTTTGCCTTTGGTTCATAAATCACGATTGCATGACGTTCTCTGGACACACTCATATCACCAGCTAATACCACATCCATATTAGCGTTACGTCCGATAAAGTTTCTTCCTGATTTCAATGGGAAGCTTTCTCCATAATGATCGCCTTCAATACACACTAACCATCCAACTACCGGTTCTGCTCCAAGAGAAGTTGCAAAATAGCTTACAGTTTTTGCATCATCCATATGTACCGGAGCTGCTGCCATCTGAACCGGTGCTGCTGCCGCTGGTTCCTGAACTGGTGCTGCTGCTGCACTTACTGCATCCTGTAAGGATACAGTCTTGCTGTCTTCATCTGTAAATGCATTCACTGCTGCCTTTACTTCCGGAGCCATATTGTCCGGATTCATTGCTACAGTTACTTCTGACGCTGAAACTGTAGGATTACAGTGTGGGCAGGAAGTAAATTTGTCGGCATCATAAAAATGCCCATTGTTACATCTTTTTAAATTCATAATAAAATCCTCCTGATTTTAAATATAATATTTGAAGCGTCCGCCCACGCTTACTTACTATGCCTGTACCAGAATAATACTTGTATTATCCTGTCTTGAACCTCCGATTTTCAAAGCTTTCTCAAGCAACATCTTGGCTTTCACATCCAGGGACATTCCAAGGTTCAAAATATTAAGAATCTCTTCTTCATTCAGACTCTTATAAAGTCCATCACTGCAAAGAAGAATCTGATCTTGCGGTTCTAATACAAATGGACTCTGATTAATTTCGATATGCACCAGTCCGCCAAGGCCAAGATAACTGATTAAAGCCTCTGCCTTAGGCAATTCTTTTTGATATGCATCCCTGTCAATCTGCCCGGATGCCAGCATACGATTCAACAGCATCCGATAATTATGCTCCACCACAGGACAAATCATCTGTCCACGACGGTAAATATAAATCTTGCTGTCTCCTACCGATAGCCAATACATCTTTGATTCTCTGATATATACAGAAACAATGGTTGTTCCTGCTCCCAGCAGTTTGCCGCCTTCCGTTAAAGAATAGACGGCTTCATCCATTTGGTTGGCCATATTCTTATAGAATTCCGGAATATGACCTACGTTCTGTGAAAATAAAGCTTCTGCCAGCATCTGTACAGCCAGCTCACTGGCCTTTTCTCCACCATTCATGCCTCCCATGCCATCACATACAACCGCCAGAATTTCCTGGCCTTTTTCTCCCACGTAAAGGCTATCCTGCTGACTTGCTCTTCCTCCGATGGAGGATGTAGCTATGTACCGTATTACCTTCGGCTGCTCTTCCGGTTCATCCAGTCGAACCGTTAATACTTCACTCTCATTCATATCTTATCTGGCTCCTACTGTAATGACGCACTGCATACTTCCGATACCTACCTGATCTCCTGGAAGAACTTTATATTTCTTTCCTTTTTCCAGGCGATATCCCTTGTAATACAGACCGTTTACTGATTCATCAATCACATAAAAAGCTTCCTTCTGTGGTGCATACATTAACTGAAAATGCAGTCCGCTGACTTCCGGATGCCCCTCTATTACAAACTGACTCTTTTTAGAAGAACGTCCCACCGTCACCGGAACATTTGGTGTAACCGGAAAAATCCTGCCTGCACATGCTCCACAGACAACTTCAATCCATGCTTCCGGCTGAAGAATTTCCTCGGTTACTGTACTTGAATCCACCGTGCTGCACTCCCGGTATTCTCCCATACCTTTCTGAATCTCATAAATGAATTCAGACATGGTCTGTGTACGAAATTTTGCATCCAGATTCAGCGCCTGTTCCACAGCGATTGCTGTTTCCTCACTGCATTCCGGTACCAGATGGTTCAACCGTTCAACCTCTGCTCCCATCAATCGATCCGGTGCCACAGGAATCATCTTTCCGGATGCAGTGTAATAAAAGGTTCCTGCCAATGCATAAACATCTGTAAAACTACCCTGACTTAAATTGCTGGCATACTGCTCCGGAGGTGCAAATCCCG
>JAZOVL010000164.1:0-12552 GCA_045658685.1 Pilosibacter sp. | reverse complement strand
ATACTTATTTTGCAAGCGTAGCAAAAAAAGAAGGATACGAGCAGATCATGGCTCTTTTCCAGGAAACAGCTGACAATGAAAAAGAACATGCTAAAATGTGGTTCAAAGAGTTAAAACAGATTGGCAATACAGCTGAGAATTTAAAACATGCTGCTGAAGGCGAGAACTATGAGTGGACCGATATGTATAAGACATTCGCAGAAGAGGCTGAAGCAGAAGGTTTCACAGAAATCGCACAGAAATTCCGTATGGTAGCTGAAATCGAAAAGCATCATGAAGAGAGATACTTGAAGCTTTTAAACAATGTGGAAGTACAGGCAGTATTTGAGAAGTCCGAAGAAGTGATGTGGAAGTGCAGAAACTGCGGTCACCTTGTGATCGGTAAGAAAGCTCCGGAGATGTGTCCGGTATGTGCTCATCCGCAGAGCTTCTTTGAGGTAAATGCTCAGAACTACTAATATATGGCCAGAGACGCCGGAACTGAATTTGGTTCCGGCGTTTTTCAAGAGCTGTTTTTGTGTTGGCAATTTTAAAATTGTATGATATAATGTTGGGAAGAAAACCTACATAGGAGAATGTCAAAACATGGAAATGAAGAGAGTTTTTCTTAAATTAAGCGGCGAAGCGCTTGCAGGACCGAAGAAGACCGGCTTTGATGAGGCAACTGTCAGAGCAGTAGCAAAGCAGGTAAAGATTTCTGTTGATGCAGGTGTTCAGGTTGGTATCGTAATCGGTGGCGGTAACTTCTGGCGTGGACGTACCGGAAATGAAATTGACCGTACAAAAGCAGACCAGATCGGTATGCTGGCAACCGTCATGAACTGTATTTATGTATCTGAGATCTTCCGTTCAGAAGGTATGATGACTCAGATTTTAACTCCATTTGAGTGTGGTACGATGACAAAGATGTTCTCTAAGGACCGCGCAAACAAATATTTTGAAAAGGGAATGGTAGTATTCTTTGCAGGTGGTATTGGACATCCGTATTTCTCTACTGATACTACAATTACTTTGAGAGCGATTGAGATGGAAGCTGACTGTATCCTTCTGGCGAAAGCAATTGACGGTGTATATGACAGTGATCCGAAGTCAAATCCGAATGCGAAGAAATACGACAAGATTTCTATTCAGGAAGTGATTGATAAACAGCTGGCTGTAGTGGATCTGACTGCTTCTATTATGTGCATGGAACAGAAGATGCCGATGGCAGTATTCTCACTGAATGAAGAAAATGGTATTGCAAATGCAATGCAGGGTAAAATTAACGGTACGATCGTAACGGCCGAATAAACAGGAGGGTAACAATGAAAGCGCAGTTAAAATTATACGAAGATAAGATGGAGAAAACACTCAATAACCTGTTGGATGAGTACGCAGGTATTCGTGCAGGCCGTGCAAATCCGCATGTTCTGGACAAGATCAAAGTTGATTACTACGGTTCTCCGACACCGATCCAGCAGGTGGGCAATATCTCTGTTCCGGAAGCCAGAATTATCGTGATTCAGCCGTGGGAGAAAAGCTTATTAAAAGCAATCGAAAAAGCGATCCAGACTTCTGACCTTGGTATCAATCCGAACAACGATGGTTCCTGTATCCGTCTTGTTTTCCCGGAGATGACTGAGGATAGACGTAAAGAGCTTTCCAAAGATGTAAAGAAAAAGGGTGAGAACGCGAAAGTTGCGATCCGTAACATCCGCCGTGACGCAAACGACACATTCAAGAAGATGGAAAAGAATGATGAGATCACAGAGGACGAGTTAAAAGAGGCAACAGATAAGATGCAGAAGATCACAGACAAAGCTATCGAGAAGGTAGACAAAGCTGTTGAGAATAAAACAAAAGAAATTCTTACTGTTTAAGAACGTGCAGGGGGCAGGGATACCTGCCTCCTATTTTTAAATGATTTCTGGAGACAATTATGGAAGAAAATTTAAAGATTCCGGCCCATGTGGCATTGATTTTAGATGGTAACGGCCGTTGGGCAAAGAAACGCGGACTTCCGCGTCAGATGGGTCACAAAAAAGGCTGTGAGACAGTAGAGCAGATTGTAGAAGATGCTGCAAGACTGGGAATCAGATATTTGACTGTATATGGTTTTTCAACGGAGAACTGGAAGCGTTCTGATGAAGAGGTCGGTGCGTTGATGCAGCTGTTCCGTTTTTATACAAAGAGACTTTTAAAGATTGCGGCTGCATCTAATGTCCGTGTTAAAATGATCGGAGAGAGAAGTCGTTTTGCAGAGGATATTATCGAAGGTATCAATCAGTTAGAAGAACAGACAAAAGAAAATACAGGTTTAACCTTTATTATAGCGGTAAATTACGGTGGCAGAGATGAGATCACACGTGCGGTTCGCAAAGTAATGGCAGACTGCAAAGAGGGCAAGATCACAGAAGCTGAGATGAATGAGAATATGTTTGCTTCCTATCTTGACACTGCAGACATTCCGGATCCGGATCTGTTGATTCGTACAAGCGGAGAATTGCGTCTTTCCAATTATTTATTATGGCAGCTTGCCTACTCTGAATTGTATGTTACGGACTGTTTATGGCCGGATTTCAATAAAGAAGAGTTGTTAGAAGCGATTCGACACTACAGCCGCAGAGACCGTCGTTTTGGCGGTGTGAAAACAGATACGAAATAAGGAGTTGCAGTATGTTTGGTAAGAGACTTGTGAGCGGAATCGTTCTTGTGATTCTGGCGGCATTTATTTTAATCCAAGGCGGACCGATTCTTTTCTTTGTATCGTTGGCACTTTCTTTGATCGGATTGTTTGAACTTTACCGTGTGCTGAAGATTGAGCGGGAAATTCCGGGAGTGATCGGTTATCTGGCGGTTCTTGGATATTATCTGATGTTATGGACCGGACGTTTGGAATTTGTGACCTTTATGGTGGTGATGCTTGTTCTTTCACTGATGACAGCTTATGTATTTACATTCCCAAAATATCAGACAGAACATATTACATCAGCGTTATTCGGTGTGTTTTATGTTGGTGTCCTGTTATCGTTTGTATATCAGGTGCGAAGCCTTCCGGATGGAAAATTCCTGGTTTGGCTGATTCTGCTGGGTTCCTGGGGATGCGATACTTGTGCATATTGTGTGGGAATGCTGTTTGGTAAGCACAAACTGGCTCCGAAACTGAGTCCGAAGAAGTCTGTTGAAGGAGCAGTCGGCGGTGTCGTTGGTGCTGCTGTCCTCGGATTTATATATGGTATTTTATTCGAAGGTCATATGAACGAAGTGATCCAGCCTGGATTTACAAGTGCATGTTCCTGTGCGATCGGAGCCGTGATCTCTCAGATTGGTGATCTGGCAGCGTCTGCGATCAAAAGAAATCATGATATCAAAGATTATGGTCATTTGATTCCGGGACATGGTGGAATTCTCGATCGTTTTGACAGTATGATTTTTACCGCTCCGGCAATTTATTTTGCAATATTATTTGTCGGAATGATGTAAGAGAATGAGGAAATAATAATGAAAAAGATTGCGATTCTTGGCTCGACCGGTTCCATTGGTACTCAAACTCTGGAAGTGGTGAGAGCAAATGGAGATATTCAGGTGGCAGCGATCGCAGCCGGCAGCAATATTAAGATGCTGGAAGCTCAGATCCGAGAGTTTTCACCTTCCGTATGTGGCGTCTGGGACGAAGAGAAAGCAAAAGAATTAGCGTTGAAGACAGCGGATACCAATACAAAGATTGTCTGCGGCATGGATGGTCTGATGGAAATTGCTGAGATGGAAGGCTATGAAATTCTTGTGACAGCGGTTGTGGGTATGATCGGAATCCGTCCGACCATGGCGGCGATCCGTGCAGGAAAAGATATTGCCCTTGCGAATAAGGAGACGCTGGTTACAGCAGGACATTTAATCATGCCATTGGTAAAAGAAAAACAGGTTCGTTTGCTTCCGGTGGACAGTGAACACAGCGCGATTTTTCAGTGTTTGAATGGAGAGCATGGTAATAAAATCGATAAGATTCTGCTGACTGCCTCAGGTGGTCCGTTCCGCGGATGGACTAGAGAGCAGATGAAGAATGTGAAACTTGAAGATGCCCTGAAACATCCGAACTGGGCGATGGGAAGAAAAATTACCATCGATAGTTCTACAATGGTAAATAAAGGTCTGGAAGTGATGGAGGCAAAATGGCTGTTTGATGTGGAGATGGATGATGTTCAGGTGGTCGTTCAGCCGAAGAGTATCATTCATTCCATGGTACAGTTTGAAGACGGTGCCGTAGTGGCACAGCTTGGTACGCCGGATATGAAACTTCCGATTCAATATGCGCTTTATTATCCGGAGAGACGTCCGATGGGCGGAGATCGATTGGATTTCTGGGAAATGAAGGAAATTACTTTCGATAAACCGGATTTCGAGAACTTCCGTGGCCTTGCACTTGCTTACGAGGCAGGACGTACAGGCGGTTCCCTGCCGGTAGTATTTAACGCGGCCAATGAGATGGCAGTTGCCAGATTTTTAAACCGAGAAATTTCATATCTGGAAATTACGGATATCATAGAAGCTTCTATGAAAAATCATAAAATAATCGTCAATCCGACTCTGGAGCAGGTTCTTGCTTCTGAGCAGGAAACATATGAATTTATAAAGAGCGGCTGGGGCAGATAGTCCCGGCCGTGAAGTTAGAAAGCAGGTGGAATAAGAAGTGATAATGGCACTTCTTGTACTCAGTATGATCGTACTGTTCCATGAGCTCGGACATTTTTTATTGGCCAGAGTCAATGGAATTGCAGTACTGGAGTTTTCTCTGGGATTCGGACCACGTCTGTTGTCCTGGAAGAATAAAAAGAGCGGAACCAGATATTCGATCAAATGTATTCCGTTCGGTGGCTCTTGTGCAATGTTAGGAGAATTTGGAGAAGAGCCGGAATTTGACGATCTGCGTGAAGAATTTGCAGACGGAAAGCACGGAGTATCCTTCTTCGAAAAATCTCCATTGGCGAAATTATCAGTGGTGGCGGCCGGTCCTCTTTTCAACTTTATCATGGCGTTTGTCTTATCGATCGCTGTGGTTGCCTGGTCGGGATGTGATGTTCCGGAAATTGCCCAGGTGGTAGAGAATTGTGCGGCAGAGCAGGCAGGTCTTCAGCAAGGGGACATCATCACTAAAGTAGGAAATCGAAACATCATGATAACCCGTGATATTATTCTGTACATGTATATTCACGGAAATGAAGATATGGAGATTCAGTTTAAGCGTCTGAATGGTGAGAAGAATACATGGGAAAATCATGAGACTGTTCTTGATGCGGACTATTACTATTATCAGAACGGCAGATACTTTGCAGGAATGAATTTTTACGGAAATCGTTCTGCGACCGAATCGGTGTTCACGTTATTAAAATATAGTGCGGCGGAAGTTCGTTATAACATTTTGTCAGTTATTGACAGTCTGGCTATGATTGGAAAAGGTCAGGTGGAGAAGGATGATATCGCAGGTCCGGTCCGCATTGTCAGTATGATTGATGATACGGTTGAAACCGTATCTCCATACGGTGTGGTTTATGTGATCATGAATGTCTTTAATCTGATGATCATGTTTTCTGCGAACCTTGGTGTGATGAATTTACTTCCATTCCCGGCATTGGATGGAGGAAGGATTTTATTCCTGCTTTGGGAATTGGTGACAGGGAAGCCGCTGAATTCAAAATTTGAGAATCTTGTGAATATGATCAGCATGGCACTTTTAATGGCATTTATGGTTTTTGTCATTTTTAATGATCTGACATTATTATTTTAGGAGGCGCGTATGTACAGGGAAAATACGAAAGTGATCCAGATTGGTAATCGCGTGATCGGTGGTGGAAATCCGGTCCTGATCCAGTCCATGTGCAATACAAAAACAGAAAATGTAGAGGCAACCGTTGCACAGATCTTAAAGTTAGAAGCTGCGGGCTGTGAGATTATCCGTGTAGCTGTTCCGACAATGGAGGCTGCGGCAGCGATTCGTGAGATTAAGAAGCAGATTCAGATTCCGCTGGTTGCAGATATCCATTTTGACTATCGTCTTGCGATCGCTGCCATCGAAAGTGGTGCAGATAAAATCCGTATTAATCCGGGTAATATTGGTTCCCGTGACCGTGTGCAGGCTGTTGTAGAGACTGCAAAGCAGTACGGAGTTCCGATCCGTGTCGGAGTAAACAGTGGTTCCTTGGAGAAAGAATTGTTGGAAAAATACGGTGGCGTGACAGCCGAGGCGATCGTTGAAAGTGCAAAAAAGCAGATTGCATTGATTGAAGAGTTCGGCTATGACAATATCGTGGTAAGTATTAAATCTTCTGACGTTATGATGTGTGTGAAAGCACATGAGCTGATGGCAAAAGAGTGTCGTTATCCTCTTCATGTGGGAATCACGGAGTCCGGCACATTATTATCCGGAAACATTAAATCTTCCGTTGGACTTGGTATTATTCTTTATGAAGGTATCGGCGACACGATCCGAGTGTCCCTGACCGGCGATCCATTGGAAGAGATTAAGAGTGCGAAACATATCTTAAAGGCATTAAAACTTCGTACCGGAGGTATTGAAGTTGTGTCATGTCCAACCTGCGGACGTACCCAGATTGATCTGATCGGACTGGCAAATCAGGTAGAAAATATGGTGGCTGACATTGATATGAATATCAAAGTGGCTGTTATGGGATGTGTGGTCAATGGACCAGGAGAGGCGAGAGAAGCTGACATCGGAATCGCCGGTGGAATCGGAGAAGGTCTTTTGATCAAAAAAGGTGAAGTCCTTAGAAAAGTACCGGAGAGTGAACTGCTCACAGTTCTAAGAGAAGAAATTCTCAAGATGAAGAAAGAACAGGAATAAGCATGGAAAAACCATTTCTGGAAGTATTTCCGGGCTTACATATCGGAGAGGAACTTAAGGAGCTTCTGAAACTTGTCATGGTCGAGAAGATTGCCATGCCGAAGGACAGAAGCTCTCTTCGCATTTATATTGTGAGCCCCAGATTAATTCATAAAAAGAATATTTACAGCATGGAAGACGGAATTGCAAAACAGTTATTTCCGGGACGGCCTCTTACAGTCAAAATTCAGGAGAAATATCGCCTTTCGGCTCAGTATACACCTAAGAAGCTGTATGATGTATACAAAGATAGCATTATGCTGGAATTTAAACAGTATGGTATGATGGAACATCAGATCCTTCGCAAGGGACAGGTGGAATTTGTGAGTGAGGATACGATGCTCATTACAGTGGAGGACAATCTGATTTACCGGGAACGTTCAGCAGAAGTTGGTCGTGTATTGGAAAAGATTTTCGTTGAACGATGTGGTCTGCCGCTGGAGGTACGTTTCCGCTTTATTGAGATTGAAAAAGAGAAGAACGAGGAAATGTTCCAACCGTTTGGTATCGGTTTTGGTCCGACACTTGGACCAGAAGATCCGGTACACGATGGTGTCGGTTATCTGGAAATGACTGGTGCTGCAGACGTACCATGGGATACTGGCAGAGGAACTATGGAAAATCCGTCAGAAGTACCTTCGAAGAAATCAGCAGCAGCTTCGAATGATGGAAAGGCAGCAGATACAAAGAAAGAATTCACAAAAAAGAATTTTGGAAATACCGGAAACGGAGGAAAAGCTTCCGGTGCAGTAGCAAAAGGAGAAGCCGGAGAAGGTGGATTCAAACGTGAAGGTGGATTTAAGCGTGACGGCTTCAAAGGCCGTATGCCATATAAGAAATCAGAAAATCCGGACGTTTTATTTGGACGTGATTTTGAGGGAGAAGTTACTGAAATTCGTGAAATTGCAGGTGAGATCGGCGAGGTAACGATCCGTGGACAGATTCTTTCGGAGGAAACGCGTGAATTAAAGAGCGGACGAAAGCTGACAATCTTTGCGATTACCGATTTTACAGATAGTATTTCTATTAAGATGTTTCTCAGGGAAGATCAGGAAGAAGATGCGAAAAATGCAATCAAAAAAGGTGCATTTATCAAATTAAAAGGCATCACCACCATCGATAAATTCGACGGAGAGCTGACGATCGGTTCGATCGTCGGAATTAAAAAATGTGAAGATTTCACAACGAAACGTGAAGACAATGCTCCGGTCAAGCGAGTGGAGCTTCACTGTCACACAAAGATGAGTGATATGGATGGTGTATCCGAGGTAAAGGATATCATCAAACGTGCGAAGAAGTGGGGAATGCCTGCAATCGCAGTTACCGATCACGGATGTGTTCAGGCATTCCCAGATGCCAGTCATGCACTGGATAAAGGAGATACATTTAAAGTTATCTACGGTGTGGAGGGATATTTGGTCGATGACATGAAGGAGATTGTTGAGTTCTCCAGAAATCAGAGCCTGGATGATGCCTATGTTGTATTTGATATCGAGACGACTGGATTTTCCCCGATGAAAAATCGGATCATTGAAATTGGTGCGGTAAAAGTTGTGAACGGAGCAATTGTTGATCATTTCAACGAATTTATTAATCCGGATGTACCGATTCCATTTGAAATTGAGCGGCTGACTGGTATCAACGATTCCATGGTCATGAATGCACCTGGGATTGAGGTAATCCTTCCAAAATTTTTGGATTTTGTGGGAGATTCTGCTATGGTTGCTCACAATGCATCGTTTGATGTGAGTTTTATTAAGCATAATGCGGGTCAACTGAACCTGCCGTTTAAACCAACGGTACTGGATACTGTTACACTGGCACGCGTGTTGCTCCCAAATCTGAACCGATATAAATTGGATACAGTTGCAAAAGCGTTAAATGTTTCTCTTGAGAATCATCACAGAGCTGTGGATGATGCAGAGGCAACGGCAAATATTTTTGTAAAGTTTATTGAGATGTTAAAGACTCAATACGATGTAACGCATCTGGATCAACTGAATCAGTTCAATAAAGCTGATGATGCAACGATTATGAAAATGCCGTCGCATCATGTTATCATTTTAGCGAAAAATGATCTCGGCCGGGTAAACTTATATCGCTTAGTATCAGAATCTCATGTGCGATATTTTTCCAGACAGCCGAGAATTCCAAAGAGTCTGCTTCAGGAATGTCGAGAGGGTCTGATTATCGGTACTGCTTGCGAAGCAGGTGAATTGTATCAGGCGATTCTTCGAGATGCTACGGATGCAGAGTTACAGAAGCTGGTAGATTTCTATGATTTTCTGGAGATCCAGCCGCTTGGTAACGATATGTTTATGCTTCGCGAAGAAAAGAGTTCAATCAATTCAGTTGAAGATCTGATGGACATCAACCGTAAGATTGTGAACTTGGGCGAACAGTTCAATAAACCTGTCTGTGCGACGTGCGATGTACATTTTCTGGATCCGGAGGACGAAGTTTATCGAAGAATCCTGATGGCAGGAAAAGGCTTTAAAGATGCGGATGATCAGGCTCCGTTATTCTTGCGCACGACCAATGAAATGCTGGATGAATTCCAGTATTTAGGCAGTGACAAGGCTTACGAAGTGGTTGTAACGAATACCAGAATGATTGCGGATATGTGTGAGAATATTGCTCCGGTTCGTCCGGATAAATGTCCGCCGGTCATCGAGGATTCCGATGCACAGTTGCGTACAATCTGTTACAACCGTGCACATGAAATGTATGGTGAGAATCTTCCGCAGATTGTAGTAGATCGTCTGGAACGAGAACTTAATTCCATCATTTCCAATGGATTCGCGGTTATGTATATCATTGCACAGAAGTTAGTGTGGAAATCTAATGAGGACGGATATCTGGTCGGTTCTCGTGGTTCCGTAGGTTCTTCTTTTGCTGCAACCATGTCCGGTATTACGGAAGTAAACCCGCTGAGTCCACATTATTACTGTACGAACTGTCATTATTATGACTTTGATTCAGAAGATGTAAAGAAATTCAGTGGTATGGCTGGGTGTGATATGCCGGATAAAAACTGTCCGGTTTGCGGATTGCCTCTGATGAAAGATGGTTTTGATATTCCATTCGAGACATTCCTTGGATTTAAAGGAGATAAAGAGCCTGATATCGACTTAAACTTCTCCGGAGAATACCAGTCTCGTGCTCATGATTACACGGAGGTTATCTTTGGAAAAGGACAGACGTATCGTGCAGGAACAATCGGTACGCTGGCAGAGAAAACCGCTTACGGTTTTGTAAAGAAATATTATGAAGAACGCGGTCAGAGAAAACGAGAAAGTGAGATCAACCGTATTGTTACAGGATGTACCGGTGTCAGACGAACAACGGGACAGCATCCGGGAGGAATTATCGTCCTTCCGCTTGGAGAGAATATTTATTCCTTTACCCCGGTTCAGCATCCGGCAAACGATATGACGACCAAAACGGTAACGACTCACTTTGATTATCATTCCATCGACCACAACTTATTAAAGCTTGATATTCTCGGACACGATGATCCGACCATGATTCGTATGCTTCAGGACCTGATCGGTCTGGATCCGGTAAAAGATATTCCGCTGGATTCCAGAGAGGTTATGAGCTTATTCCAGAACACAACAGCCCTTGGTATTACACCGGAAGATATCGGTGGATGCAAACTGGGTGCTCTCGGTGTTCCGGAGTTCGGTACAGACTTTGCGATGCAGATGTTAATTGACGCGCAGCCAAAGCATTTCTCCGACCTGGTTCGCATTGCAGGACTTGCCCATGGTACAGACGTATGGCTGGGCAACGCGCAAACGCTGATTCAGGAAGGAAAGGCGACCATTCAGACTGCGATCTGTACACGAGACGATATCATGGTCTACCTGATTCAGAAAGGCATGGAAGAGGGACTTGCATTCACGATCATGGAGTCTGTTCGAAAAGGTAAAGGATTAAAGCCAGACTGGGAAGAAGCAATGAAAGCCCACGATGTTCCAGACTGGTATATCTGGTCTTGCAAAAAAATCAAGTACATGTTCCCGAAAGCCCATGCGGCAGCGTACGTAATGATGGCATGGCGTATTGCCTATTGTAAAGTGTTCTATCCATTGGCATATTATGCATCCTTCTTCAGTATTCGTGCCAGCGCATTTTCTTATGAAATCATGTGTCAGGGCAGGGAAAAACTGGATCGTCATATTGCAGACTATAAGAGACGCTCCGATTCCTTATCGAAGAAAGAGCAGGATACCATGCGTGATATGCGTATTGTCCAGGAAATGTATGCTCGAGGTTTTGAATTCCACCAGATGGATGTATTTAAAGCGAAAGCCAGACATTTCCAGATTATTGATAACAAACTGATGCCTTCGATCAACAGCATTGATGGTCTGGGTGAAAAAGCTGCGGAATCCATTGAAGAAGCAGCTAAAGATGGTCCGTTCCTTTCAAAAGAGGATTTTTGTAACAGAACCAAAGTCAGCAAGACCATCTGCGATTTGATGGTGGAGCTTGGAATTCTAAAAGATCTTCCAGAGTCCAATCAGTTATCATTATTTGACTTATAAGAAAAGCGTATTTGGTATTGAAAAGAAATTTTCATGCCAGATACGCTTTTTGAATGTCTGGAGGCTTGACAAATAAAATGAAAATGGTATCATATATATGTACCCCCCAAGGGTATAAAAGAAATCAAGGAAGTGATAATATGGTTCAATATACAGTGACTGGAATGAGCTGCGCAGCCTGTAGTGCCCGTGTGGAAAAAGCGGTCTCCGGCGTACCAGGTGTTACCTCTTGTTCCGTAAGCCTCCTGACCAATTCCATGGGTGTGGAAGGAACAGCATCTTCTGATGTGATCATTGCAGCGGTCGTTGATGCGGGATATGGAGCAGCTGTGAAAGGCGCAAACGATGCTTCTGGACAGAGCACATCTGCGTCAATGAGTGAAGATGCATTGGCAGACAAAGAAACTCCGGTTTTGAAAAAACGTTTATTCACATCGTTGGGCTTTTTAGCAGTTCTCATGTATTTTTCTATGGGGCATATGATGTGGGGATGGCCGGTACCGATATTTTTTGAAAATAATCATATAGCCATGGGATTGCTGCAGTTACTGTTGTCTGCGATCGTAATGATCATTAATCAGAAATTCTTCATCAGCGGATTTAAAGGATTGCTTCACAAGGCACCAAATATGGATACGCTGGTTGCCATGGGTTCTGGAGCATCATTTATCTATAGTACCTATGCATTGTTTATGATGACAGATGCACAGGTGAATGGTGATATGGCAGCAGTTATGTCCTATATGCATGAGTTCTATTTTGAGTCAGCGGCAATGATTCTGACCTTGATCACAGTTGGCAAGATGTTGGAGGCTCGTTCCAAGGGCAAGACAACAGATGCATTAAAGAGTTTGATGAAACTGGCACCGAAGATCGCGACAGTAGTGAGAAATGGTGAAGAGACAGAAGTACCGATCGAACAGGTGAAAAAAGGAGATGTATTTGTCGTTCGCCCGGGAGAAAATGTTCCAGTGGATGGTACGGTGTTGGAAGGTCACAGTGCAGTCAATGAATCTGCATTGACCGGTGAAAGTATTCCGGTTGATAAGGAGCCGGGAGATATGGTGTCAGCAGCAACAGTGAATCAGTCCGGTTTTATCCGTTGCGAGGCGACTAGAGTCGGAG
>JAZOVL010000163.1:0-3340 GCA_045658685.1 Pilosibacter sp. | reverse complement strand
CAGCCTATCATTTGAGATATGTACGGGATTTTCTATCAGATACTATTTTATTCTTTACTAATCTAAGTACACTTATTAACAATCATGCTTCACATTTCCTGAAAAAGCCAGTAATCTTAGGGCTGTACAGTTACTGGTATTTAATTAAGGTAACTTGGCTATGAAAAAGTCCCAGGATGATAGGTGTTTTCAAGAAGGACCATAGAATTCCGTCGGTACTTGGCGCTTCAGCGCCTTAGTACCGTTACGCAATTCTCTGAGCGAAAGCGGGTCCGCTTGAAAATTCCTATCATCCTGGGACTTCTTTATCACCAAGTTGACTCAATTAAATCCACATTTTACCTACTCATCAAGCCTTCTCTTTTTTAATCAGCGGAACTGATATCACAACCATGACAAGTACAGCGATGATCGCTGCAGTTGCAGAAAGGATTGTCATTGTATAACTTCCTGTCACATCAAACATCGTACCGAAAATGGTGATGAACGGTGCAGACATCAGCAGTCCGAGCATCGATACGTAAGAATAGCCACTTGCGTAGGTATCGCCTTTCCAGAATAATCTGCAGAAGAGCGGCATGGTAACCGTGGAAAGCGGCATCGTGATTCCGTAGATGAAGGCGCCGACCATCAAGGTTGGTTCGAGACGCATGAAAATCAGCACATGACCGAGCAATGCGATGAGTGTTGAAAGAATAAACATCTTGATGACGCCATAAGTATCGCAGAGCTTTCCAAGGAAGAGCTTGGTTGCCATGTTTGTGAACAGCGCCAATGAAGTCAGAGTCGCTGCAGTTGCCAATTCCATTCCGATAAAGAGACCAATAGACGGAAGGTACTGGTTCAGGAAGGAACTGATAATCGCACACGTATAAGCAGTCAGAGAAATTAAGAACAACGGCTGCTTGATAAAGTATGCAAGACTTTCTTTCTTGGCAGCGCCTTTGGCTTTGGCAGCCGGTACATAGGTTTCATCAGCACCATACGGAAGCATTCCAAGATCCTCCGGTTTGTAACGGAGAATGAAAATGGAAAACGGAAGGATCAGAGAGATCATGGCTGTACCGATGATCATATAGCAGGTTCTCCAGCCGAGCATTGGGATCAGGGTGCCAAGCGCACTGCTTCCCAGCATACCAACAAGGCCAGCACATGCTGCAGAAATTCCCACGGCTGTTCCGGTACTCTTGTAGAACCAGTTGCCCAGTAAGATCGGAGCCGGGATCATTCCGATAAAAGCGGCTGCACATCCCTGAAGTGTTCCGAACACATAAAACTGCCAGAGTTCATTAAAGGTACTCATCATAATGTTAGAACCGCCCATAATAACAGTAGCTACGCTTACCAGCAGGCGGACATCGTATTTACGGAACGCCTTTGCTACAAATGGGATTACCAACGCCTGGCTCATTGTAGCAAGGGTGCGGTAGAATGAAAACTGACCAAGTTCAACACCCAGATCCTGGCTGACAGGGGAAAAGAATACACCGGCACAGTTACTGATCAGGCCGAGACCGGATCCCTGCATCATACAACAGGTGATCAGGATCAGCCACGCATAATGAAATTTTGTTTTATTTTTTGTCATTGTATTACCTTAGATAAATGTATGCAACGCCACCAGAACCAATCGGAACTGGTGGCGCTTGTTGATTATAATAAAATTACTTTTTCGGTTTGATCGCCTGTGGAATTACATCTTTCGGGATACCGCACTCATATTTGCCGCCGCCAAGACGGTTGTTGAGCTCTTTCTTTGCAGCTTCGATTGTTTCCGGAGATTCATACATATCGATTGCTGTAGCAGCCATAACTTTTGCGGAGAAGATCATACCCTTGTGAGCGATAGAAGATTTACCCTGGGATGTCCACTGCCAGGAATGAGCCGGTGTACCAGCAACTTCTGTCATACCCTTGAACTGAACAGTCGGGCAAACGTAGCTTACGTCACCAACGTCTGTGGAACCAGCCAGACAGCCTTCCACGTCTGCTAACGGCATAATGAAATCATAGAGAGCAGAGTCTGCGAACGGAGCCATAACAGCCTCAGCTTCAGCCTTGTGGCTCTTCTCATAGTTCTTTAACTCACCCTGGATATCCAGCTTCTTGTTGCCAAATGTAGCGTGGTATTCAGCAGCGATCTTCTGCTCTTCATCAGTAAAGCCTTCTCTTTCAACTTCAAGAGCATTTTTGTACATAACTTCCTGCATTGTTGTATTGTCAACCAGGTTGGAACATGCTTTGATGAATTCCATTTCCATTCTTGTGCCTGTCATCAGAGCAGCACCTCTTGCGATATCATTGATACGCTCGTAAATCTCTTTTACCTGATCGTTCTTTGGAGCACGGATTAAGTAAAGAACTTCTGCGTATGGCTGAACAACGTTCGGGGAGAAACCGCCTGTGTTAGTGATCGCATAGTGAACTCTTGCTTCCTGGATGATATGCTCTCTTAAGTACTGAACACCTGTGTTCATAAGCTCAACTGCATCAAGAGCGGAACGACCCTTTTCCGGAGAAGCAGCAGCGTGAGAGGAAATACCATAGAAACGGTAAGCTACCTGGTAGTTTGCGAGGGAGCTGCCCACCCAAACTTCATTTACATCCATCGGATGCCATGTGATCGCGAAATCAACGTCATCAAATACACCGTCTCTTGCCATGAATGCTTTACCGGAACCGCCTTCTTCACCCGGGCAGCCGAAGAATACAACTGTACCTTCTTTACCGTTTTTCTCAAGATACTCTTTCATAGCGATTGCAGCACCGATGGAACCTGCGCCGAGAAGGTTATGACCACAGCCGTGACCGTTTGCGCCTTCTACTAACGGTTTTTTCTCTACGCAGCCCGCTACCTGGCTGATACCGGAGAGAGCATCGTACTCACCGAGGAAACCGATCACCGGTTTACCGGAACCGAATGTACCTGTGAATGCTGTCGGGATATTTGCTACGTTCTGTTTTACTTCGAAGCCTTCTTTTGTGAGAAGATCGCAAAGGATTTCCATGGATTTGAACTCAAGGAAAGCTGTTTCCGGATTGTCCCAAACCTGATCACTTGCGTTGCAGATCGCTTCACGTTCTCTGTCGATCGCCATAAGGGCTTCTTTTTTTGTGATTGCCATAATACATTACCTCTTCTTTTATATGATTTGTTATAAAGTTCGCAAAACAACTGATGCCTTAATACTTAAATTCTAGCACATATTAGTAAAATGTGTCAATATTGCCTTGGAAAACTGTTTTCAAATTGTGGAAAATACACAAAAATACAAACATAATTTGGACTTATTAAGGACATAGATGGGTTTATTAAGTGTAAAAATGAGAAAAAGTCTTT
>JAZOVL010000162.1:0-3594 GCA_045658685.1 Pilosibacter sp. | reverse complement strand
ATTCCGATACAGTACACCGTTTTCCACAGAATTTGTCTCTTGTCCCAGAACTTCTGCCAGCAGATAAAACACCATTCCACCCACAACACACAACGCATATTTTCCATAACGATTGGTCCATTCATAAATCTTTGCTTTCGTCATACTCATACCACAATATCTAAGATCTTCCTTCCCCACGCCATAGCTCCGAGATATGCTCCTAAACAAGCTGTCATGATTATCCGGCCAATCATGGTTTCATAAAGTACATCAAAAAATCCGCGAGAAGTAATCTCCAAATAAAATACGATCCCAATCGGTACTGCACTCATCAGCCTCTGCTCCAAACGTCTGGAAGCTGTGATTGTCAGAATCTCCTGATGAATACGAATCTTCTCCGAGATAATATCCGCCGTTCTGGCAATGATCTTCATCAGCTCTCCGCCACTGGTTCTGGCTTCCAAAAACACATCCGCAAAGCTTTTTATATCCTCCAGTCCACTGCGTTCCGCAAAATCTATCATCGCCTCTTCCATTGTGAGATTCAAGTGGGTCTTATGTATCATCAACCGAATCTCTTTCGTAATCATTGCATCTGTTCCATATATTCTGGTCACTTCTCGAAGTGCCTCCGAATATGCATTTTCAATGGAATATCCGGCAGTCAAGCATGAAGAGAGACATAAAATCGCATCTTTAAATTGTACATCCAGTTCTTCCTGGCGCTTCTTTCGATACGAATCCTGCATTGCAAAAGGATAGAAAAAGCCCAGGGGAAGCAAGGCAACAAACACTATCATGCTCCGATAAAAGACAAAACTCAGAAGCCCGACACCTGCAACTCCACGCACAACGCAGATGAACCATTCCTTTTTACGTAACTGATACGTTTTATAATCGGTATCCTGCCAGTCTAAGCTTTTCTTCATGCTTGAGTGTTCCCGTTTTTTGCAGCCTGCCTTCCACCTTTCCCGAATTCTTCTGCTCCCCTGTTTCTTCAAAGGTAAACAATGGGTTCAGGATAATCTCTCCATTTTCAATCCGATCCACCTCCTCGATTGCAACCACTCTCCTGCTTTTGTCTCTCATTCTTGCCACATGAACCATGATGTCGACGGCAGAAACAATCTGGCTTCGTATAGCCGGAAGAGGTAATTCAGCTGCCATCAAAACCATCGTTTCCAACCGACTCATCATGTCTTTCACGCTGTTTCCGTGACCAGTTGAAAAACCCCCGTGACCGGTATTCAACGCCTGAAGCATGTCCAGAGCCTCTTTCCCACGCACTTCCCCCACTACAATCCGATCTGGTCTCATCCGCAGAGACTCTCGGATCAAATCTCCGATCCCTATCGCACCTTCCCCCTCCGCATTGGGCTCTCTGGTCTCCATGCGCACCAGATTTTCAATATGCGAAAGGTTCAGTTCTGCAGAGTCTTCAATGGTAATGACCCGTTCATCTCGTGGAATAAACTCTGACAAGGCATTTAAAAAAGAGGTCTTTCCTGCTCCTGTTCCTCCGCTGACAAAAATGTTGTACCGCGCAGCCGTCAACATCTTTAAGAGCTCCGCAGCTTCTTCTGAAATACTTCCATAAGCCAAAAGTCGTTCCATTGTCATCGGCTCCGGAAACTTTCGGATCGTCAAGATCGGTCCATTCAGCGCAATTGGTTCCAGAACCACATGAACCCTCGAATCATCCGGCAAACGCGCAGAAACAATTGGTGTCGAGGTATTCACAATTCGATTCACTCTTCCGACAATCTGTTGAATCAAGTCCAGAAGCTGGGTTTTGGATTCGAAAGACTTGTCCCACCGCCCTATTTTCCCCTTCGTCTCTACGAACACCTCCCACGGACCATTGACCATAATTTCCGTAATCGCAGGATCATCCACCAGTTCCTGTAAAATGTCCAGTCTGCGAAAGGAATCAAACAACTCCTTCTGCAGTTTCAATCGATCTCCAAGGACCAGCGACTGCACATGCACCCGTTTTTGTATGGTTTCATCAATAATCTGTGCCACTTCTTCATCCGTCATCTGATGCTGATAAGAAAACCCTTGTAAGATTTCTCGTTTCAATTCCTGTTTTAATTGTCCAAATTCTTCTATTCTCATGAACTCCATAGACCTCTCTGCCCTTTCAAAAGACCACGAACAAAATCTCCCATGTCACCCCAAAGCAGTTCCTGAGGAAAATGTTCCATTCGCTTTGCTCCCGTCACCAACGGTACATGAATTTTATGTACTTTATCTTTCATACCGCGAATTCCAAAATCATTGGCATATTTCTCAAACTCCTTTAGTTTTGCCTGAGAAAGCGGATCCTCTTTGATCGGCATATAGATCACGCTGCACACATCCAAAATCGGAAGCACCTGTCGGTCGCAATTTCCAATATCCAGAATGATCGTCTCATAAGAACTCTCCCGAAGTATCAAAACCAGCAGCTCTGCCATCTCCGATGCTGTTATCTGACTGTAATCATCCGGATATCGGAACGGCGGAAGCCATGCCATATCCCCCAGATAATAAATGATCGAATTCAATCGCAAACCGTGAAACCGCCCCTGTTTATAGTAATAAATCAAATCAGACATGTCTCTCTTCCAATGTTCGTCCAACAACTGTGAAAACCCGGTAAACGCATCCAGAGAAATAAACAGCACCTTTTCCTCTTTTGCCAATAATTGTCCCATCGCCAGCGACAACGATGTTTTTCCGCAACGTCCCACGGGTGAATATACTCCGATAATGCGCTTTTCCTGCTCTGCAAGTCCCGGAAATACTGCTTTTACTCCCGGTATTTCACAATATACTGCCATAATCTCCCGGATAATATCATCTCCTGACTGATATTTATAAACAGAAGCTTCTTCACGCACCCCTTCCTCTTCTCGTTCTTCCGTGAGGTAGATTTTTTGAACCGTCTTTAAATCAGCAATTCCTTCCACTCTTACGGATTCTCCAGCCAAAAGTACATCTATTCCATGCTCTTTTGCAAATTCCTCCAAGCATTCCTTCGAAGTAAATGCCTGAGCTTTAAAAATTCCTTTTTCTTTTCGATTTACATAATCCGACAATCGTTCCGCATAAAACGGATCTTCGTCGTAAACCGCCATTATTTTCTTCATCCAATTCCTCCCATTTCACCTTCATCCATTTAAAAACAATGCAAAAAGACAATATCCAAGAAACAAATATGGAGCCAGCCTTACCTTCATTCCTTTAAAATCAGGATATCCACACTTCCAAACATTTGCCCGAGCGATTTCCACAACCAAAGCCAATAGTAATCCACAGACAATCATCTGTGCTCCTCGCTCGATACCAAGAAAGCCAATACTGATTGCCAGCAGCTTAATGTCGCCTGCTCCCAGCACTCTGCATAAAAAGAGTACGTAAAAAACAGCACATGTGCCAAAGACATGTCCTAAAAAGCTTAACAATTCAAAACCAACTTCAGAAGTCTCATATGTTATCAAAATTTTCATAATTCCTATCAGAAATCCTAAAATAATGGTCCAATTTCTGATCTTTCCTATTTTTCAATCCGTCCAGGCGGCTAAAAAAAGTACAATAAATAAACCTGCCAATAAATACAGTCACTCC
>JAZOVL010000161.1:0-10281 GCA_045658685.1 Pilosibacter sp. | reverse complement strand
TGTGGATGTTCTTATGGTTAAAGATTATATCCGCAGTCCGAAAACCAACGGATACCGCAGCTATCATATGATCATTCAGGTTCCAATCTATTTCAGCAACGGAAAGACAAAGATGCGTGTAGAAGTACAGCTTCGTACGTTAGCGATGGATTTCTGGGCAAGCCTGGATCATCAGATGAAGTACAAAAAAAATCTCGAAGATGCAGACGAGATTATTGATGAACTGACACAGTGCGCAGAGATGATCGCAGCAGCAGATCTCCGGATGCAGAGAATCCGTGAGAAGATCGATGAAAGAGAAAATCCTCCGTCTCCGTTCCAGCGGGATCGTGGTTAAGACAGAGGATCTTCAGTTTAATAAAGATAAACAAACAGGGTTTCAGTGATCTGGAATCCTGTTTTTTTGTATAAAGAAACAGCCGGAATATTTTCGCCGGAAACCTGAAGACGCAGAGGAAGTGGATTGTGTACAGCAAGATCACGGAGAACCTGGGTTAGCAGATGGTTTCCATGTCCATACCCGCGGTATTCATCATGAATTTCTAATCCATACAGATAATAGTAGGAAGAGAACATGGAAATGTTGACAGAGCCATATAGGTTTTTATATTGGCGGGTAAGAGTATCGTCCACAGTTGTAAGCGTCATAGTAAGGGGATGCTCGGAAGAAGCGGAAAATAAAGGATTCCATGAACTTAATTGTAACTCCATCATGTGTTCTTCAAGAACGCACTCTGCCTCCAATGCATCGAGTGCAGCTATGGTATCCGGATCGGATCCATTTGTGTAAAAGAGAAATTCAGTCTCTTCAGGGAGTGTTTCAATCGCCAGATCTAACAATTCTGTAAATAGTCCCTGACGGCGGTAGTCCTGCTCTGTAAATGCGTAGCATTCGTAGGTTTCTTCTCCTTCATGGAAAAAAGCTGCTGCAGAACGTATGGTTCCGTCAATTTCAAAAAATGCAAACAACTCTGCATCATCTACCGGAAACGCAGAATTCATAGATTGAATCTGAGCTTTTTGGAGAGGCTGAAGAGCAGTTGTGATGGTTGCGGACATTGGTTTCATCTCCTTGTAAAAGTGTTTGTCGTTTTATATCAGTATAGTATAGACTGAAAGGAGAACACAAGAAAAAAATTAAGACTTTTTTGTGTTGCCGAGTTGCTGTGGCGGTGTTAAGATATTCGTAGAAATATGTGATTCGATAGAGTTATAAGGAGAACTATCATTATGAAATATCTGAAAGAGCTGGCCATTATTTTCGGAATTACCATGGTCGGCGAAATCTTAAATGAATTGATTCCGCTCCCGGTTCCTGCTGGTGTTTACGGATTATTTTTATTGTTAGGGCTTTTATGTGCAAAGATTGTGAAAATGGAGGATGTGGCTGCAACCGGAAATCTTCTGCTTGATATTATGCCACTGATGTTTGTTCCGGCAGCCGTTGGTCTGATTGAAAAATATATGGAATTGACAGCAATTTTGATTCCTTTTATCGTGATTTCCGCTGTGTCTACTCTGATCGTTATGACGGTTACGGGAAAGACAACAGAAATGATCCTGCGCGGTCAGAAAAAGGAGGAAGAGTAAATGCCATTATATTTTGGTGTATTCATTAGTGTGGCTGCATATATGGTGGGAATGTGGCTCAAGAAAAAACTGAAATGGGGAATCCTTAATCCCTTGCTTGTGTCTGTGATTCTCGTCATCACCTTGTTGGTTGGAACTGGAATTCCTTATTCAGAATATAACAAAGGTGCTTCTTATATCAGCTATTTCCTGACGCCTGCGACGGTTTGTCTGGCGATTCCGCTGTATAAGCAGTTAGAACTGCTGAAGAAAAATTTTGCAGCAGTGATCATTGGGATCACGTCCGGTGTATTTGCAAGCGCAGTGAGCATTTTTACAATGTCTCTGCTGTTTAAACTGGATCATGTCTATTATGTATCCCTGCTTCCGAAGTCAATTACTACAGCCATCGGAATGGGTGTGTCGGAAGAGGCAGGAGGAATTGTGACGATTACAATTGTCAGCATTATTTTGACCGGTATTTTTGGAAATATTATAGGAGAAACCTGGTTTAAGCTGGTGGGGATCAAGGAGCCGATCGCCAAAGGTCTGGCTCTGGGAACTGCATCCCATGCCATCGGTACGGCAAAAGCATTGGAGCTGGGGGAGATCGAAGGCGCCATGAGCAGCCTTTCCATTGCTGTTGCAGGTTTGATGACCGTTGCTGCTGTACCACTGGTTTCCGGTTTAATATAAGAGAGAAGAGGTAAATGATGGGAGCAATGTTAAAAAAACGATCTGAGATCGAGGAAAAATATAAATGGAATCTGGAGGATATAATTCCGTCACAGGAGGCTCTGGGGGAGCTGTTAAAGACTGTAGAAGAACAAATCGATGCTTACGGTGCATTTAAGGGAACATTGGGAAGTTCTGCAAAAAGACTGGCAGAGTTTCTGAAGTTTGATGTGGAACTGGATGAGAAGTTTGCTCGTTTATTTTCATATGCGAGACAGAAAAGTGACGAAGATACTTCTGTAGGTGAGTATCAGGCTCTTTTGTCAAAAGTGACTACATTATCCACAAAGGCAAGCGGAGCTGCTTCTTTTGCAGAACCGGAAATTCTGGCAATTCAGGAAGAAACTATGGCAGCATTTTTAGAAACTGAGGAGCTGGCACATTATCGTCTGCTGTTACATCGTCTTCTTGCACGTAAGGAACATATGCTGTCTGAGGCAGAAGAAAAAATCCTCAGTGCCATGACTGAAGTGGCTCAGGCCCCGAACAATATTTTTCGTCTATTCAACAATGCAGATATTAAATTCCCGGTGATCACAGGAGAGGATGGAGAATCGGTAGAAGTGACTCACGGTCGTTTTATCAGATTGCTGGAGAGCAAAGACCGCAGAGTCCGTGAAGACGCGTTTCATGCATTATATAGCGTATTCCGTCAGTTCGCCAATACGGTGGCAGCTACTTATGAGAGCAATTTAAAACAGGCATGTTTTTTTGCAAAAGCGCGTAAATACAACTCGTCCAGAGAATTTTATCTGTCCGGAAATGAAATTCCGGAACCGGTATATGATAATCTCTTAAAAACAGTAGAGGACCGCATGGATCTGCTTCATCGTTATGTGAAGATCCGGAAAGAGATGCTAGGTGTAGAAGCACTGCATATGTACGACCTTTATGTTCCGCTAGTGGCTGATTATGATAAAAAAATCACATATGAAGAGGCACAGAAGTTGATCCTTGATGGACTGAAACCACTTGGAGAGGAATACCTCGGAATTTTAAAGACCGGTTTTGAGAGTCGTTGGATTGATGTGTACGAAAATCAGGGAAAACGAAGCGGTGCGTATTCCAATGGTGTGTACGGAGTTCATCCTTATGTAATGATGAGTTTTAATGGTGGTATGAGTTCTGCGTTAACGCTGGCCCATGAAATGGGACACGCTCTTCATTCCTGGTATTCCTTCCATGAACAGGAGGCGACGTATGCTCATTATAAGATCTTTGTGGCAGAGGTCGCATCCACATGCAATGAGATTCTGATGCTCCGCCATCTGATTGCCAATGCAAGATCTAAAGAAGAGAAAATGTTTTTGATCAACCAAATGTTGGAGAAGTTCCGCGGAACTTTCTTCCGTCAGGCGATGTTTGCCGAGTTTGAGTGGAAGACTCATCAGATGTGCTGGGAAGGGACTCCGCTGACGAAGGATGTTCTCTGCAGCCTATACCATGATCTCAACGTGAAATATTTTGGTGAGGATATGGTGGTAGATTCTGATATTGACTATGAATGGGAAAGAATCCCACATTTCTATCGTCCGTTCTATGTGTACCAGTATTCTACCGGTTTTGCTGCGGCGACCGCAGTGGCAGGAAAAATCCTGGCAGGAGACACACAGGTATTAGATGGATATTTTAAATTCTTAAAAGGCGGTTGTTCCATGACACCGATCGAGCTTTTGAAGCTCTGTGGTCTGGATATGGAAAAGCCGGATGTTGTAAATGAAGCACTGGATGTATTCGAGACGCTTCTGGATGAATTGGAAGCTTGCAAATAGGGGGATTTGCAGATGAATATTTTTGAGGCGATTTTTAACCGCCGCTCTGTTCGGAAGTATGCAATGGAGCCGTTGGAGACAGAGGTACTAGATCAGATCAGAAAAATGATCGATAATGTATCGGTGTTGGATAGTTCCTGCAGAGTGGAATTTGATATTATTGAAAACTTTGGGAAAAAAAGTCAGGCGAGAGGACTGTTAAAGGCGGATGCGCCATATTATCTGGCTGTATATTGTGAGGATACGCCAAGTGCTTATCGGAGTGCTGGCTATGCAGCAGAACAGATGGTCCTTTACCTGACAACAAAAGAGATTGGAACCTGCTATCTGGGCAGTGCGAAGATTGGTCCTAAAGAGAGAAATGGTCTGAAACAGTTCCTTGTAATTTCCTTTGGTCATGCAGAAGGGACTCTTTATCGCGATATGGAAGAGGCCCATCGTCAGCCGCTTGCCAGCTTGTGTACCTACAAGGATGAGCCGGGTGAATATTTGAAGAAAATCCTGAAGGCAGCCAGAATGGCACCGTCTTCTCTGAATGGTCAGCCGTGGCGTTTCATCGTTTATGCAGACCGTGTGTATGTATTTATGAAGAAGGAGGCGTTCCCACAGCCTAAGCTGCTCATATCCATGCGTCATTTTGATATGGGCATTATGCTCTGCCATATCATGTTGGCTGCAGAGGAGTTCTGGATGAACATAGAGACTATGACAGAAGAACAGTACGCAAAGAAGAATTATAAGAATGGTGAATATATTTGTACACTGGTATTTCATAGTTGATGAGAATTGTCGCATTACTTTTTTTGAGAAGGAAAAAAGTAGAATTTTTTCTATGAGTTGTTTTTGTTCTTGAAACCTCTTCCAGAATGTGATAGAATCTATAAGAATAAGGTGTTGTAGGTTTGTAAACTACGTTTAAGGAGGAAACTATGATTAATCAACTTGTCCAGAAGATTCAGAAAACAAACGCGCCGATCTGTGTAGGCCTTGATCCGATGTTAGGCTATATCCCGTCCCATATCGTTCAGAAGGCATTCACTGAGTATGGTGAGACATTAGAAGGCGCTGCAGAAGCAGTATGGCAGTTTAACAAAGAAATCGTAGATAACACATATGACTTAATTCCGTCCGTAAAACCGCAGATTGCTATGTACGAGCAGTTTGGTATTGAAGGCTTAAAGGCATACGCAAAGACAGTTGAGTATTGTCAGCAGAAGGGCCTCATTGTAATCGGTGATGTGAAGAGAGGCGATATCGGCTCCACATCTTCTGCATATGCAGTTGGACATCTTGGTAAAGTGAAAGTCGGCAGCAATATCTGCTCCGGTTTCAATACAGAATTCATCACAGTTAACCCGTACCTTGGTACAGACGGTGTGAAACCGTTTGTTGATGTCTGCAATGAGCAGAACAAAGGTATTTTTGTACTGGTTAAGACATCCAACCCGTCTTCTGGCGAGTTCCAGGATAAACTGATCGATGGCAGACCGCTTTATGAGCTGGTTGCTGAGAAGGTTGTTGAGTGGGGCGATGCTTCCATGGACGGCGCGTACAGTAATGTTGGTGCTGTAGTTGGCGCAACATATCCAGAGATGAGCAAGATCTTAAGAAAGCTCATGCCGAGAACATACTTCCTTGTACCGGGTTACGGTGCACAGGGCGGTACAGCACAGGATCTGAAGCATTGCTTCAATGAGGATGGACTTGGTGCAATCGTTAACTCTTCCCGTGGTATTATTGCTGCTTATAAGCAGGAGAAATACTCCAAGTTCGGACCGGAGCATTTCGCAGAGGCATCCAGACAGGCTGTTATCGATATGATTGCTGATATCAACACCGTTCTGTAATGTTATAAATAGAATAACTGACGAATTTACTCTGCTGCCTGGAAACTGTTTTTAGGCAGCAGATTGTAAAATAGGGACATTTTGTCCCGAAGATACCCATTAAAATACACAACATAGGAGGAAACCATGGCACAGAAAAGAGTGAATGTAACAATCCACAGCCAGGAAAAACTTGCTGAAGGAATTTACAGCATGTGGTTAGACGCTCCGGAAGTGGCTGCCGAGGCAAAGCCGGGCCAGTTCATTGCTGTCTACACCAACGACCAGTCCAAGCTTTTACCGAGACCGATCAGTATCTGCGAGGCAGATAAGGAAAATGGAAGACTGCGCATTGTATACAGAATTGCAGGTGCAGGTACTCTTGAGTTTTCCCAGTATGGTGCAGGCGATAAGCTTGACATTATGGGACCGCTCGGAAACGGATTTACATTACAGAACAAGAAAGCGTTCTTAATCGGTGGCGGTATCGGTATCCCGCCGATGTTAGAGCTGGCAAAGAACTTAGACTGCGAGAAAATCGCTGTTTTAGGTTACCGCGACTCTGAGACATTCCTTGCAGATGAAATCGGAAAGTTCGCAGAAGTTGTGATTGCTTCTGATGACGGAAGTGTTGGTACAAAGGGTAATGTTATTGATGCAATCAAGGCAAACGGCCTTACAGCGGATGTGATTTATGCCTGCGGACCGACTCCAATGTTAATGGGATTAAAGAAATATGCTGCTGAAAACGGTATCGAGTGCTGGATCTCTCTTGAAGAGAAGATGGCATGTGGTATTGGCGCATGCCTTGGCTGTGTATGCCATACAAAGGATATCGATGAGCACGCAAATGTAAGAAATACAAGAATCTGTAAAGATGGTCCGGTATTCCTTGCAGATGTTGTTGAACTGATTAATGTTGATCAGCAGAGAGAGCGTATCGCAAGTGGTCACCAGACAGAGGGCTGTAAATGCCATACAATTAAAATTAAGGAGGACTAAGCATGAATACAAAAGTTAAAATCGCTGGAATCGAGCTTAAGAATCCGGTTATGACATGCTCCGGTACATTTGGCTCCGGTATTGAGTTTAGTGAATCTGTAGATTTAAACAGACTTGGTGCAGTTGTAACAAAAGGTATTGCAAATGTTGCGTGGCCGGGCAACCCGACTCCTCGCGTGACAGAAGTTTATGGCGGAATGTTAAACGCAATCGGTCTTCAGGGTCCGGGCGTTGATGTATTTATGGAAAGAGATATTCCGTTCCTGAAACAGTATGATACAAAGATTATCGCAAACGTATGTGGTAAGACAAAAGAAGACTATCTGGAAGTGGTAGAACGTCTGAATGACACCGATATTGATATGATGGAAATCAATATCTCCTGTCCGAACGTAAAAGCAGGTGCTCTCGCATTTGGTCAGGATCCGAAGGTAGCTGAGGACATCACAGCGGCCATTAAAAATGTTGCGAAGAAACCGATTATTATGAAACTTTCTCCGAACGTAACAGATATTGCAGAGATGGCAAGAGCTGTTGAGGCAGGTGGTGCAGATGTAGTATCTCTGATCAACACAATTACAGGTATGAAGATTGATATTAACAGACGTACGTTTGCTCTTGCAAATAAAACTGGCGGTATGTCTGGTCCGGCTGTAAAACCGGTAGCAGTTCGCATGGTTTACCAGGTGGCAAATGCTGTTAAAATTCCGGTTATCGGTATGGGCGGTATTATGAGTGCAGAAGATGCCCTCGAGTTCATCCTTGCCGGTGCAACAGCAGTGGCAGTAGGTACAGGTAATCTTATCAATCCGGAGACAACAGTAAAAGTTGTGGAAGGAATTGAGAATTACATGAGACGTTACAATGTTCAGGATATCAATGAGTTAATTGGTGCAGTAAAATAAGCAATTCTGATTCAGGCAGACGGCGCGTGACGGAACACGCGCCGATGCCGTCGGTTTTCAAAATGGAAATATCAGAGAGATGTTTCTGTAAAGAGGATATAGGGTAAAGGATATAATTTGGAAGGGGTATATAACAATGGAAGCTTACAAGCAGGAATTTATTGAATTCATGGTAGATAATAAAGTGTTAAAGTTCGGAGACTTTACATTAAAGAGTGGAAGAAAATCCCCGTTCTTTATGAATGCTGGCGGATACGTAACAGGTTCCCAGCTTCGTAAACTCGGCGAATACTATGCAAAAGCAATTCATGACAATTATGGTGATGATTTTGACGTATTATTCGGACCGGCTTACAAGGGTATCCCGCTTGCAGTTGTAACAGCGATTGCTTACAGCGATTTATACGGTAAAGAGGTTCGTTACTGTTCCGACCGTAAGGAAGAGAAAGATCACGGTGCAGATAAGGGAAGCTTCCTTGGCAGCTCCTTAAAAGACGGCGACAGAGTGATTATGATCGAGGATGTTACAACTTCTGGTAAATCAATGGAAGAGACAGTTCCGAAGGTAAGAGGTGCTGCAAATGTAGAGATCGTTGGTCTTATCGTATCCCTCAACCGTCAGGAAGTTGGCAAGAGTGGTGATAAAGTAGCTCTTGACGAAGTAAAAGAGTTATACGGCTTCAATACAGCTGCAATCGTTTCCATGGACGATGTTGTTGAGTGCTTATACAACAAGGAAGTTAAGGGTCAGGTTGTTATCGACGATACATTAAAGGCAGCAATCGATGCGTACTACGAGCAGTACGGTGTGAAATAAGGAGATTGTTATATGGAAAGAGTTTATAAGACCATGCGTAATACAGGCGCAGCCAGCATCGCTGTTGGAATTGTAGTTGCAACGGTAGGATTAACAACAGGAATCATTGCGATCATCAGCGGCGCATTATTGCTGAAAAGAAAAAGTGAAATTACATTCTAATCGATTGACGGAGTGATTATAAGCTCGTCCGGAAAATAGATTCCAGAGATAAACCAGATAAGATACTGCCACAGTGCAGTGTCTTATCTGTGTTTTTGTTTAGTCGCGTGAAGCTGCGGCATGGTTTAGGATAATGATTTGGTTTGGAGATTGAAAATGAAAAAAAACAGACACCGGAAACATGCATTTGTTTTATTAATATTATATCTGGTTCTGCTGACATATTATTTGTTTTTCGCTGAAGCAATGGGAAGAACACCGGATTCACATTCAGAGTATTCGTATAATCTGGTATTGTTTAAAGAAATTAGGCGGTTTATTGTCCATAGAGAAATTTTGGGATACAAGGCGGTTGTGCTGAATCTCGTAGGAAACGTGGCGGCATTTATGCCATTTGGGTTCATCTTACCAGAAGTTTGGGATCAGTTGAACAAATGGTATACGATTACTATGCTGGGCTTTTTGTTCAGCCTGGGAATTGAGATCGCACAGTTGACAGCTCGAGTAGGAAGTTTCGATGTGGATGATCTGCTGTTAAATACAATTGGTGCCTTAATCGGCTACTTGGCATTTGTTGTGGCAAAAGGAGTGTGGAATAACTACTGTGGAAAGAATAGGAAATAAAGTATCTTATATTAGAAAACCGTTGGCGAAATATAGTTTTATTTCGCTTGGGTTGATCGTAGCCGCATATGTATTTGGAACGATTGCAGTGGCTTTGTCCTATCAAAACATGGGGGATGCACCCATGAATGCCGCGGCTTTTGGACTTTGCAGCATCGTGACAACGATTTCGTCCATTGTCTACGGTGTTTTTTCCTTTGCTGAAAAAGATAAGAATTATATTCTGGCAAAAGTTTGTTTGTCGTTTGCAGGAATCGCCATGTGCTTTTGGATTGTGGTTATTGTTGCGGCTCAATATATAATAAAATAGAGGTTTTCTTGAGTGAATTAATTTGCTCAAGGAAACCTCTATTTTATTACATATTAATTAAAAAGAATAAAAACTCTTTTGCCATCTCCAGATCTGGAGCATTCACAGCAAATCCAAAGCAAAGAACATCGACCAGATCAATATAAACATCCGAAAGAAGTGCAGAGTCTCGCAAGTCGATCAGAACCGGGATCGGATCTACCATTTTATCCGGGTAACGCATATCCGGAGGTACCATGGTAGGGATCACCTCTGGAGTTGTCAGAGCCTCTTCAACTTGACGCTGATAATCAAGATCTACGTAGAGGATATACGGCTCGAAATATTTCAATTCTTCTTCAGTAAGGACTTCGCGAAGGTCATAGAAATATTCGCCGTAAGCGAAAATGGTCATAGCTTCCATATCTCCGGTAATGAAATCAAGGGTTCCGCCAGAACATTGTGCAACAAGGCCTTGGATGGTCGCATCATTAAAGGAAGAATCTCCGGAATGAGCATAACGGAGAGAGGTATTAAACTCTACTTTCTTTTCCTTCAAATCCAACCCCTGCTCAGTCAA
>JAZOVL010000160.1:0-5532 GCA_045658685.1 Pilosibacter sp. | reverse complement strand
CGTTCTTCTCGGGAACGATAATCGGTATTCGTATATTCGACTGTTTGGGCGGCCAGCAGCTCCGGTTCTAATAAATGCGGAAGAACATGTGGATGATCACAGAAATCTTCGGTTCCATATGTGGATAAAAATGACTTCAAGCGATTTAAGCCATCCGTTTCTCGGGCGCGGCATGGGATAACAGGAATACCCAGTTTCTCTTCCAGTAGTGGAAAGTCGATCACGATTCCTTTTCGTGCTGCTTCATCACAGAGATTTACACAGAGGATTGGACAAAAGAGTGTGGATTGGTCAAACAAAGTGTCGCGAATCTCCAAAACCTGCCTGAAAAGATGCAGCCCTCTCTCCAGGCATGTTGCATCGCAGATCAGCAAAAGAAAATCATATTCTCCGGATTCTACGAAGTTTCGTGTTACAGCCTCTTCCTCCGAACGGGTATCGAAGGAATAGATTCCGGGCAGATCTGCCACAAAAAAAGTAGTTCCCTGGTATTTAAATTCTCCAAAAGTGCAGGAAACCGTTACACCCGACCAGTTTCCCGTATGCTGGCGCATTCCTGTTAAAGCATTAAAAATCGTACTTTTTCCTACATTCGGATTTCCGACCAGTGCGAGCCGCCGCGTCATTGTTCCACCTCTTTCACGAAAATCAATCGACTGTCATTTTCGCGCAAGGCGATCACGGCATTTCGCACCAGATAAGCTGCGATATTTCCCTTGGGACGTTTCATGACGCAGGAGATCACGGCGCCTGGTGTAAATCCCAAATCGCGCAGTCTTCCAGCCATCCGCTCATTATTTCCAAGAAACTCAACTTTGCCCGCTGCTCCGGGCTTTATATTGCTCAATGGAAGAACCATACAATCACTCACTCGCAAGATGCTTATTATTCAGATATGCCGTCGGATGTTCAGAAGTGCATGGCCATAAGAAAAAAGCGTCCGTAGAGAAACGTACGGGCGCCGGAGTTTAAAGAAGAACTTGTATGGGCTGGTCAATGGTGAGAGTGTCTTTTGTCACAATACAGTCATATGCCAGCACACGTACATCCTGTTCATGGGCGCGTTTCAGTGCCTCGGCAAACTTTGGATGTGTGGCGGCATTCGGAGCAAATGCGGAGATCCCTTTCATCTGAATGACGAACAGTACGGCAGCACCGAAACCGTCATTCACTGCATTTCCAAGCTCATCCAGATGCTTGATGCCACGTTCTGTTGGAGCATCCGGAAACATCGCAGTTCCATTTACATCCAGGGTGACACCTTTTACTTCCATGAGCCATGGTTTTCCGGTCAGAGCGTCTGTAAAGGACAGGTCAAAACGAGAATCTCCATAGCGTACTTCACGACGGATAAGCTGTGGACAAACAACATGGCACGCAGAATCCTGCAATCCATTCAGCCATTCAAATGCAGCCTGATTAGGAGCCTGTGAGTCGATATTGACCCAGGCATTTCCTTTGGCAACTTTGATTAGGGAATATTCTGTTTTTCGTCCGGTCAAAGCAGCATCCGGATGGTATTGCACAACCACCGAAGTGCCTGGAAGGAGCAGTTCTTTTAAACGTCCCGTATTTTTTACATGACACACAATCTCCTTACCGTCCAGTATTACATGGGCCAGAAAACGGTTTGGGCGTGATAGAAATGTGCCAACCATGGTATTGGGATAAAACATAATAACCTCCATTTACAAGGATTCACTGTAATTATATCACGATACGGGAAAGAAGACTATGTATAAACTACTTGCGCATCGCTTTAAAGTGTGCTACAATCTTGTAAAGTTTTGCGCGATAAAGTGATAAGAGAGGAAAGTGCCATGAAAAAAGATATATTATACAGAAGTACACGAGGCGGAGAAAACAATGTGACAGCTTCTCAGGCTATCTTAAAAGGCCTTGCATCAGATGGTGGTTTGTTCGTTCCGGAGATCATTCCGACTCTGGATGTGACCATCGAAGAACTGGCAGAGATGTCCTATCAGGAAACAGCCTATGCAGTTATGAAGCAGTTCCTGACTGATTTTACAGAGGAAGAATTAAAATACTGTATTACTCATGCGTATGACGAGAAATTTGATACAGAAGAAATTGCTCCAATTGTAAAGGCCGGCGGAGCTTACTTTTTAGAGCTGTTCCATGGAAAAACCATCGCCTTTAAAGACATGGCGCTGTCCATTCTTCCATATTTTATGACTACAGCAGCAAAGAAAAACCAGGCGAAAAATGAGATCGTGATCCTGACAGCCACATCCGGAGATACGGGTAAGGCTGCCATGGCTGGATTTGCAGATGTTCCGGGTACAAAGATCATCGTGTTCTATCCGAAGGATGGTGTCAGCCGTGTACAGGAGCTTCAGATGCTGACTCAGAAAGGTGACAATACATTTGTAGTCGGAATCGACGGCAACTTCGACGATGCCCAGACAGGTGTGAAGAAAATTTTCGGAGACAAAGAATTTGCAAAAGAGCTGGATGAACACGGTTTCCAGTTTTCCTCTGCAAACTCCATCAATATCGGCCGACTGGTTCCGCAGATTGTATATTATGTTTATGCATATGCAAAACTGTTGGCAAATGGGGAAATCCAGAAGGGAGAAAAAGTGAATGTGACGGTTCCGACCGGAAACTTCGGAAACATTCTGGCCGCGTATTTTGCAAAACAGATGGGAATCCCGTTTGACAAACTGATCTGTGCATCCAATGATAACAAAGTATTGTACGATTTCTTCAAAACAGGCGAATACGACAAAAACCGTGAATTCATTTTGACATCTTCTCCGTCCATGGACATTTTAGTGTCCAGTAATTTGGAACGCCTTCTGTATCTGAGCTGCGGAGGCGATGCAGAGCAGACAAAGGCGATGATGGAATCCCTCTCCAAGACTGGAAAATATAATATCACAGAAGACATGAAGACATTTATATCTGATTTCTGTGCTGGCTATGCGGGTATGGAGGAGAATGCAGCGACAATCAAAGCCCTTTTTGAGGATACAGGATATCTGATCGATACGCATACAGGTGTGGCAGCGGCTGTACACCAGGCATACCAGAAGACAACCGGAGATGATAAAAAGACTATCATTGCTTCCACAGCAAGCCCGTACAAATTCTCTGAGAGTGTAATCAAAGCTGTTTGTGGAGAGGTACAGACAGACAGCGATTTTGGCATGATCGATAAATTAGAGCAGTTATCCGGAGTAAAGATTCCACAGGCGATCGAGGAGATTCGCGAGGCGCAGATTCGCCACAATACGCAGTGCAAACCGGAAGAAATGAAGGAAACTGTAAAATCCTACCTTTTCAAATAGAAAAAGAGAGAGTATAATGATTTATGACATATGATTTTTATTCATAGCAGGAGGCCATAAATATGAGTGAATTTATCAACGTGGCAGGAATCTTCGGTGAAAATGTGTTCAATGACAGTGTGATGAAAGAGCGTCTTCCGAAGAGTGTATATAAGAAATTAAAGCAGACGATCGAAGATGGAAGTGAGCTGGATCCGTCCATCGCAGATGTTGTTGCGCAGGCTATGAAAGAATGGGCTGTAGACAATGGAGCGACACACTACACACATTGGTTCCAGCCGATGACAGGCGTGACAGCAGAGAAACACAATTCCTTTATCAGTAATCCGGATTCCAATGGAAAGGTTCTCATGGAGCTTTCCGGAAAAGAGCTGATCAAGGGTGAGGCAGACGGTTCTTCCTTCCCGACAGGCGGTCTTCGTGCAACATTCGAGGCGCGTGGATATACCACCTGGGATTGTACATCCCCGGCATTTTTAAAGAAAGATGCGACAGGCGTGACACTTTGCATTCCGACTGCATTCTGTTCTTATGGCGGTGAAGCGCTGGACAAAAAGACTCCGCTCCTTCGTTCTATGGAAGCGATTGACAAACAGGCTACCAGAATGTTCCATCTCTTTGGTCATACAGACGTAAAACGTGTAATTCCGTCAGTAGGTCCGGAGCAGGAGTATTTCCTGGTGGACAGAGATAAATATTTACAGAGACAGGATCTGGTTTACACCGGACGTACCCTTTTTGGCGCAATGCCTCCGAAGGGTCAGGAGACCGACGACCATTATTATGGTGTGATCGATGAGCGTATCGGTGCATACATGAAAGAGATCAATGAAGAATTGTGGAGACTCGGTGTAACTGCCAAGACTCAGCACAACGAGGCGGCTCCGGCACAGCACGAACTGGCTCCGATCTATGCAATTGCCAACCTGGCAGCGGACCACAACCAGTTGGTGATGGAGACGATGAAGAAGGTATCCAACCGTCATGGTCTCGCGTGTCTGCTCCATGAAAAACCGTTCAAAGGAATCAATGGTTCCGGTAAGCACAATAACTGGTCTTTATCATCCGACACTGGTATCAACATGCTGGAACCGGGTGTAACTCCGCATGAGAATATTCAGTTCCTGCTTGTGCTTGCATGCATCATGAAGGCAGTGGATACCCATGCAGACCTGCTTCGTCAGTCTGCAGCTGTTCCGGGCAACGACCACCGTCTTGGTGCTCACGAGGCTCCGCCGGCAATCATTTCCATGTTCCTTGGTGATCAGTTAGAGGATGTGATTAATCAGCTTTGCTGTACCGGTTATGCGCGTGCATCCAAGGGAGGCGGAACTGTCAAAACAGGTGTAACAACACTTGCAGACTTTGATCAGGATACCACAGACAGAAACCGTACTTCTCCGTTTGCGTTTACAACAAACAAATTTGAGTTCCGTATGGTTGGTTCTTCTGACTCTGTTTCCGCAGCGAATGTGGTTCTTAATACGATCGTGGCAGAAGCATTTAAAGAAGCGGCAGATAAACTTGAGAAAACCGATGACTTTGATATGGCTGTTCATGATATGATCAAAGAGCTTTTCGCGAAACACAGAAGAATTCTTTTCAACGGAAATGGCTATACACAGGAATGGGTGGAAGAAGCAGAGAGGAGAGGTCTTCCAAATCTTAAATGTATGGTGGATGCGATCCCGGCGCTGGCAACGGATAAGGCAATTAAGTTATTCACAAGCTTTGGTGTATATACAGAAGCAGAGCTTCGTGCACGTGTGGTGATCGAGTATGAAGCATATACAAAGACTATCAATGTAGAGGCGAAGACCATGTTGGATATGGCAGGAAAACAGATTATTCCGGCTGTTATCCGCTATACAACATTCTTAGCTCAGTCCATCAACACCATCCAGAAAGCATGCCAGTTTGCAGATGTCAGCGTGCAGATGGATATGTTAATGGAGATCTCCAAACTTCTTGGAGAGATGAAAGCAGCAATGAACGAGCTTGAGAAAAATCTCGAGATGAGCAACAGCTTCCGAGACATGGAGCAGCGCGCACATTATTATTACGATGCAGTTGTTCCGGCAATGGACCGTCTCCGTGAGCCGGCAGACAAGCTGGAACTTCTTGTAGACAAGAGCTACTGGCCGTTCCCGTCCTATGGCGATATGATTTTTGAGGTATAATTTAATAGAATGACAAAGGCTGTCTATGTGGGAGAGTT
>JAZOVL010000159.1:0-8686 GCA_045658685.1 Pilosibacter sp. | reverse complement strand
TAGGCGGTGCAGGTTATATCGGATCTCATACTGTGTATCGACTGATTGAAGAGGAACGGATTCAGGTTGTAATCATTGATAATCTGGAAACTGGATTCAAAGAGGCGATTCATCCGGAAGCAGTTTTCTACGAGGGTGATATTCGAAACAGAGCGTTTCTTGAGTCTGTTTTAGATGCAGAACCGGATATTGATGCTGTTATCCATTTTGCAGCCAATTCACAGGTTGGTGAAAGCATGGTCAATCCGTTGAAATATTATGATAATAATCTGATGGGAACAAAAGTTTTGCTGGAAGCACTTCTGGCTCACGGAATCAATAAGATTGTATTCTCATCGACGGCTGCTACTTATGGAGAACCGGAACGTGTTCCGATTGTAGAGACTGATAAAACAGAGCCGACGAATACATACGGTGAGACAAAACTTGCAATGGAAAAAATGTTTAAATGGGTAAGCCAGGCGCACGATCTCCGCTATGTATCTCTTCGTTACTTTAATGCCTGCGGTGCTCACAGGAGTGGAAAAATCGGAGAGGCACATAATCCGGAGACACATTTAATTCCATTAATTCTGCAGGTTCCGAATGGAAAACGACATTATATTTCAGTATTTGGAACAGATTATCCGACAAAAGATGGAACATGTATTCGTGACTACATTCATGTAACAGATTTGGCTCAGGCTCATATTTTAGCAGTGAAATATCTGATTGCGGGAAACAACAGCGACATTTTCAATCTTGGAAACGGTGTTGGATTTACTGTTAAAGAAGTGATTGAAGCAGCGGAAAAAGTGACAGGCCAGTCAATTCAGGTTACAGAAGAGGACAGACGTGCCGGTGATCCGGCAGTATTGATCGCTTCCAGTGAAAGGGCCAGAAAAGTGCTTGGATGGAAACCGGAGCATAACAGCTTAGAAGAAATTATCAGAACCGCATGGAACTGGCATCGCAGCCACAAAGACGGATATGACAGCAATCAATTTTAAATAATAAAACCCTCTTGCCGTATTCTCCGGTAAGAGGGTTTTTATAGAATTTGTGAGCAGACACTGAGGTGAAAAACACAGTATGTTAAATTAATATCAATCTGAAGCTTTTTTCAAGCATTTACTTGCCATGTGAAAGAAGCAGTGTTATACTGCCAATCATCTGACAAGACATGTGTAAATGCAATGTGTTTACTGGTAAATATGACTTATACAGAAAAGAGGAAATAATGGATATCAGAGAAGAGATTTTAAAATTGAAGAAAGAGCGGGATGCAGTTATTTTAGCTCATTATTATGTGGAACCGGAAATTCAGGAAATTGCTGATTATGTGGGAGATTCATTTCAACTGAGCAGAACAGCAGCTGAATTAAAAAACCGCATCCTGGTTTACTGTGGTGTTCAGTTTATGGGAGAGAGCGGATGTCTTCTCAGCCCAGATAAGATTGTTTTACTGCCGGATATGGAAGCAGATTGTCCGATGGCTCATATGGTTACAAAAGAAGAGGTAGAGCGTGCAAGAAATACATATGATGATCTCGCAGTTGTCTGCTATATCAATTCAACAGCAGAAATAAAATCCTGGTCTGATGTGAGTGTTACATCTGCCAATGCAGTTCAGATTGTAAGAAATCTGCCAAATAAAAATATTTTATTTATTCCTGACAGAAATCTGGGACGTTTTGTGGCTGCCCAGGTACCGGAGAAGAATGTAGTGCTGGTAGAGGGATATTGTCCGATTCACGAAAAAATTTCAGCAGATGAGATCAGAGAACTGAAAGCAGAACATCCAGAAGCGGAAATTCTGGTGCATCCGGAAAGCAACAAGGACGTGACGGATCTTGCAGATTACATTGGTTCTACGACGGGAATTATCAAATATGCATCATCCAGCGATAAAAAGGAATTCATTATCGGAACGGAAATCGGAGTGAGATACGAACTGGAAAAACAGAATCCGGATAAAAAATTCTATTTTACAAAGACTCTTCCGATCTGCCACGATATGAAAAAAATCACCCTGGAGAAGATTCTGCATGTATTAATGAAAGAAGATGCGATTGTTCATGTATCGGAAGATCAGGCAGATGCAGCAAAGAAAACATTAACCCGTATGCTCGATCTTGCAAAATAATGTTGACAGGTAATGTAAGAAAACGCGGTGGCAGAGTTTTATCTAAAAGAATGACAGAACCGCAGAAAGAGAGGGAAAATGGAACAACATTTACATGTTGATGTGGTGATCGCAGGTGTTGGAATTGGTGGACTTTATACAGCGATCAGTCTTCCAGCGGACAAAAAAATTCTGATGATCTGTAAGGATGAGATGAAAATTTGTGATTCGATGCTGGCACAGGGAGGAATCAGTGTTCTTCGAGATGAGGATGACTATGATGCATACTTTGAAGATACTATGCGTGCAGGTCATTATGAGAATCGAAAAGAAAGCGTAGATATTATGATTCGCGGAAGCCGTGCAGTGATTGACCATCTGGTTGAGATCGGTGTTCCGTTTAATCGTACACCAGAGGGTGAATTGCAGTACACCAAGGAAGGTGCCCATTCAACTGCACGGATTTGTTTTTATAAAGATATTACAGGTCAGGCAATTACGGAAACACTGCAGAATTATGTAAAAGAACTTTCAAACGTTACGATTCTGGAGAATACCACGATGAAAGATATCCTGGTGGAAAATTCCGTTTGTACGGGTATCATTGCGGAAACAAGAGATGGTGATAAACTGATTGTACATGCGGCAGATACCGTTCTTGCTACAGGCGGAATCGGTGGACTTTATGAACATACAACCAACTATCCGAGTCTTACCGGAGATGCACTGACCATTGCCAAAAAGTATGGCATTCGTCTGGAACACATGGATTATGTCCAGTTCCATCCAACAAGCCTTTATCGGAGCACTCCGGGAAGAAGCTTTTTGATCACAGAATCCGCCCGTGGTGAAGGTGCGATTTTGCTCAATGGAAAAGGAGAGCGTTTTACGGACGAGCTTCAGCCAAGGGATGTGGTTTCCAAGGCTATATTAAAGGAGATGGAGAAGGAAGGAAGCAAGCATGTCTGGCTTTCTTTTGAACGTGTTCCGAAAGAGGAGATCCTTTCTCATTTCCCGAATATTTACAAAAAATGTCTGGAAGAGGGCTTTGATATTATGAAAGAGCCGATTCCGGTTGTGCCTGCCCAGCATTATTTTATGGGCGGTATTTATGTGGACAGCGATTCTAAAACGACGATGGATCATCTGTTTGCGGTAGGAGAAACCAGCTGCAACGGAGTGCATGGTAAGAATCGTCTGGCCAGCAACAGTTTATTAGAAAGTCTTGTATTTGCAGAGAGAGCCGCGAAGAAGATTGCGGCCGGAAAGGAATAAGTATGAATCCAATTACGATGCTTCTTGCAGCCGATAAATTTATTCGACTTGCCCTTGAGGAAGATATTAACAGTGAAGATGTAACAACCAATTCCGTAATGCCGGAATATAAAAAAGGCGAGGTACAGTTAATTTGTAAACAGGATGGTATCATTGCCGGACTTTGTGTATTCGAGAGAGTATTTAAAATTCTGGATCCGGAGACGGTTGTGGTGTTTGATGTAAAGGATGGAGATCACGTAACAAAAGGTCAGCATCTGGCAACAATCACAGGAGACATCCGTGTCCTCTTATCCGGAGAGAGAACTGCCCTCAATTATTTACAGCGCATGAGCGGCATTGCAACATATACCAATACGGTGGCAGGTATGCTGGAAGGCACAAAAACAACGCTTCTTGATACAAGAAAGACAACTCCGTGTATGCGAATCTTTGAAAAATATGCAGTAAAAGTAGGCGGCGGTGCAAACCACCGTTACAATCTTTCCGATGGCGTTTTACTGAAAGATAATCATATCGATGCTGCAGGCGGAGTGAAAGAAGCAGTTCTTGCTGCAAAGGCATATGCTCCGTTTGTGCGTAAAATTGAAGTTGAGACAGAGAATCTGGATATGGTACGTGAGGCAGTAGAGGCCGGTGCAGATATCATCATGCTGGATAATATGACTCCGGATCAGATGGCAGAAGCAATCCGTATCATTGATGGCCGTGCAGAGACAGAGTGCTCCGGTAATATCACCAGAGAGAATATCAAGACAATCACAGAACTTGGTGTGGATTATGTATCAAGTGGTGCACTGACCCATTCTGCTCCGATTCTGGATATCAGCCTGAAGCATCTTCGTGCATTGGAAGGCTAAGAAAAAGTGAACAATAAAAAACGGCGCAGCTGGCAGGCTGCGTCGTTTTTTTAATTTAAAGGAAATTTCTCAAATTGTGAAAAATAGTGTATAATGATTGGGAACTGAAAAATGGCATAACAAAAGAGCGAAGGTGGGACTTCGCCATGACGTTGCTTATGTGATTTTTGGTTTCGAGGTGTTGGCTGCACTATTTGACGATTGTTGAGAAAGAAATGAAGATATGACTATCCATATCCTTCCATGATTTTTCGATATCGTTCAAATAGTGCAGTTTTTTTGTAATACACTTCCAGAGCCAACATAGAAGCGCCACATTTCTGGCAATGAAGAGGATCCACACCAAAAGATAACAGGATCATATTACGCCAGTCAGAATGCCTGAGAAAGAATCGGTGTTTTTCAGGAGAAACGGCTTTTCGAAGTCGTTTCTCCTGTGGATGATGTTTTGCATAGATTCCATAATAGCGGAGCATTTTGAAATGTTTTTCCGGGATATGGACAATTAAGCGTTTGATAAAGTCGAGAGCAGGGATATGCTCAGTAACTGTTTTATGATCTTCGTGTCGAGTATAATGAAATGTCACATATTCACCATCGTAAGAATCAATACGAGAAGTTGCAATGACCGGTCTTCCAAGATATCGGCTGATATATTTGATGGTATGATCCGGAGAAGCAAGGCTCGGTTTCGCGAAGACATAGAATCCTTGTGTGTGATCATGATAGATCTTATTTTTGTTTTTCTTGAAGGAAGAACCAAGTTTGATAGTCAGCTTGTCGAGTAAAACTTTACGGAATGCATTGCGCAAAAAAGTATAGTCGAAATGTTTAACCGGTCTCCAAGGAGTGATGTTGCCAGAGCCACCTTCGGATATCAGAGCATGAATGTGAGGATTCCATTTCAGATCTCTGCCAAACGTGTGAAGGACACAGATAAAACCAGGAGTAAAAAGTTCAGTTTTATTCATTTTGAAGAACATACGGAGAATGACATCACGGACAGAGTGGAAGAGGCAGTTTAACAGAGAGCGATCCTTAAGGAAATACGGTCGAAGTTCTTCGGGAATCGTAAACACACAATGCCTGTGAACACATGATACCAGTTTGGAAGACATATGCAGAGAACGCAGATGATTATATTTATTGCCACAGGAGGGACAGAAGCGACTTTTGCAAGTAAAAGCAACAAAATGAAGGTTGCCACAGACGGGGCAACCAAACATAGTACCGCCTTGCGAAGGATCGCCACAGGAGATCATGCGGTCAATGTTCTCTATGACGGTTTTTCGAGGACGAAGGAGATAAAGGATATGCTCATAATAATCAGTAAAAATGGATTGCAAAATGTTCATACCTTTATTTTACAGAAGATGCAGAAAAAGAAAACCCCTATTCCCCTCATGAGTGAGGGGCTAGGGGAGTTGAGAGTGTCGGAGACACTTTTTTATTTGGATATGGACGATTCGGTTGTTTCTTTCGGAGTCTGATTGAGCTGGCTGCGGAATTCAGAAGGCGACATACCGATCTGCTTTTTAAATAAACGGCTAAAGTAGAGTGGATTGTCGTACCCGACAATGTTTGCAATCTCAGTGACGTTATAAGAGGTCGTTTCCAGCAGGGTTTGTGCATTGGAAATGCGCAGCGACAACAGGTACTGGGTAGGCGTAGAACCAGTATATTCTTTAAAGTTACGGATAAACCAACTGACACTCATGTGGTTTGTAGCGGCGTAGTCCTCGATACTGATGGGTTTTTGATAGTTGTCATGGAAATAACGAACAGCCAGATCCATCTCGTCCATAATGTATGGATTTTTTCCTTTTGGTTTAGTGTTTATAACACGATGCAGCATAATAAATAAAAGGTGCATGTAATAAATCAGGACATCTTCATAATCTACTTTACAGAGTTTTAATTCCTGGATCATCTGAAGGAAAATACGTTTATAGTCAAGAGAGGTACCTGTGTGGATAACATGTACATCGTCGGAAATGCCATATCGTCGAAGAATGTTTTTTACGTTATTTCCGGTAAAATGGACCCAGTACACTTCCGTATGATCGACACCGTAGTAATAATAACGCTGCTCTTCTTTGGGGCGGTATAGAACCATGTTTCCGGCAGTGACGATTTCTTCGACCCCGTTAAAATAAAAATGGGCTTTGCCTGAAGCGACATAAAGAAGCTGCCAATCTACTCGGCCGCGAGGTCTGTGGGTTGGTAATTTGGGCCTTGTAAACAGGTGATAGGTTCCGCAGCTTCCGACAAACAATGGATGTGTCCGGTTTTTAAAATCTGTTTTTCGGTTGTGCCAGTATGCAGAGTCAGTATACATAAGATTCCTCCTTTTGGCAAATTGTACAAAGATGGTATAGGAGAATTGTGCAATATTTAGTATCTGTACAATTTTGTTCAAGTTTAACAAGATTATATATTATGATTGTATCATTTTGTGCATATTTTGTCTAATGCGATTTATGTTCTTATTGAAAATATAATTATATAATATAGACAAAGTTAATCAGGGGGTTACCGAAATGATCGTGCCAAGATATTACGAAAACTTAAAAGTGTTACACGAAAATACAATGCCGAATCGTTGTTATTATATTCCGTCCTCCAAGAACGTGCATACATACGTGCATGACAGAGAGGAATCCGATCGTTTTCAGCTGTTAAACGATCAGTGGAGATTTCGGTATTACGAAAGCATCTATGATCTGCAGGAAGAGTTTTATGCGGATGGATTTGATGTGAGTGATTATGACAGCATTATGGTTCCGGGAGTATGGCAGAATGCAGGTTATGATTACCATCAGTATACCAACATCAAATATCCGTTCCCATTTGATCCGCCATATGTTCCGCAGGACAATCCGTGTGGTGCATATGTTTATGACTTTGAATACAACAAATGTAAAGAAGCGCCAAAAGCCTTTTTAAATTTTGAGGGTGTAGATTCCTGCTTTTATGTGTGGGTAAATGGTACATATGTGGGATATAGCCAGGTGTCTCATGCGACCAGTGAATTTGATATTACAGATATCCTGAAAGAAGGAAAGAATCGTCTTGCAGTACTGGTTTTGAAATGGTGTGATGGCAGTTACCTGGAAGATCAGGATAAATTCCGTATGAGTGGTATTTTCAGAGATGTATACATTCTGAAACGCCCGGAAAATTGTGTCTATGATTATTTCATTAAAACAAAGCATACGGAAACAGAAGCGGTTGTGAACATCGATGTGACCTATCTGAATTCCGGCGTTCCGACAGAAATTACTGTTTATGATGCAGATAAGAATGTTGTATCTGAAAGCAAAATTGGAGCCGGCGAGAAGGAAACAGCGGTATATCTCATGATTGCCAATCCGGTACTCTGGAGTCCGGAGAACCCGTATCTGTATACTGTGGTTTACAAAACCGAGCATGAAGTTATTACAGATCGAATCGGTATCAGAGAGATTCATGTGGAAAACAACCGTGTGGTGTTTAATGGTATGCCGATCATATTCAGCGGCGTAAACAGACATGATTCCGATCCTGTTACCGGATTTACCATCAGTATCGAGCAGTTGAAAAAAGACTTGATGATGATGAAGCAGCATAACTTCAATGCAATCCGTTCCAGTCATTATCCGAATGCTCCGTATTTTTATCAGTTGTGTGATGAGTATGGTTTTTATGTGGTGGATGAGGCAGATAACGAGAGCCATGGTCCGTGTGAAATCTACTACGCAAACAACGAATTTGAATATAAGGCAAAACGCTGGAATGAGACCATCGCAGACAACCCGGATTTTATTGAAGCAACTCTGGATCGAACAAAACTGTGTGTAGAACGTGATAAGAACCGTCCGTGTGTTGTTATCTGGTCCATGGGAAATGAATGCGCATACGGCTGCACATTCGAAGAAGCCTTAAAATGGACAAAGAGTTTTGATGATACAAGACTCACTCACTTTGAAAGTGCAAGATATCACAGCGATAAGAGAAAATATGATTTCTCAAATCTGGATCTGTTCAGCAGAATGTATCCGCCATTTGAAGAAATTGATGAGTATATCGACAATAATCCGGATAAACCATTTGTTTTGATTGAGTATTGTCACTCCATGGGAAATGGCCCTGGAGATTTTGAGGACTATTTCCAGATTTTCCAGAAACAGGATATTATGTGCGGTGGATTTGTCTGGGAGTGGTGTGATCACGGAATTTATCATGGCCGTTCCAAGGAGGATAAAGCAATTTACTTCTATGGCGGTGATCATGATGACGAGGTAAATGACAGCAACTTCTGTATGGATGGACTTGTATATCCGGACCGTACACCTCACACTGGTCTTTTAGAATATAAGAATGTTTACAGACCGGTAAGAGTGGAGCATTTTGATCAGGAGGCACAGGAAATCACATTCCACAACTATCTTGATTTTACGAATGCAAA
>JAZOVL010000158.1:0-11005 GCA_045658685.1 Pilosibacter sp. | reverse complement strand
GAACATGACTGCCATCGAGTATGATGACACCATTATCGTAATGGACTGTGGCCTTGCTTTCCCAAGCGATGATATGCTGGGCATTGACCTGGTTATCCCGGACGTGACTTATCTGGCAGATAATATTGATAAAGTAAAGGGTTTTGTGATCACCCACGGACATGAGGACCACATTGGTGCGCTTCCTTATGTGCTGAAAGAGATCAATGCCCCGGTCTATGGCACAAAACTGACCATCGGTCTCATTGACCATAAATTAAAAGAGAACAATATGCTTAAAAATGTAAAGCGCAAAGTGGTAAAACACGGACAGTCCATTAATCTTGGCTGTTTCCGTGTAGAGTTCATTAAGATGAACCACAGCATTGCAGATGCAGCTGCCCTTGCGATCTTCACACCAGCCGGAGTGATCCTGAACACCGGCGATTTTAAGATTGACTATACTCCGGTATTCGGAGATGTAACTGACTTACAGAGACTGGCAGAGCTTGGAAAGAAAGGTGTTCTGGCATTGATGTGCGATTCTACGAACGCGACCAGACCAGGCTTTACAATGTCTGAAAAAACAGTCGGAAAGACATTCGATGCGATTTTTGCAGAGCACAAACAGAACCGTATTATTGTAGCAACATTTGCTTCCAACGTGGATCGCGTGCAGCAGGTGATCAATACTGCATGTAAATACGGCCGTAAGGTTGTAGTGGAAGGCCGCAGCATGGTAAATGTGATCGGTACGGCTCAGGAACTGGGATACATCAGTATTCCGGAAGGAACACTGATCGACATTGAGATGTTGAAAAATTACAATGAGGAAGACACCGTAATTATTACGACAGGAAGCCAGGGTGAATCTATGGCGGCTCTGTCCAGAATGGCTTCTTCCATGCACAGAAAGGTATCTATTACACCGCGTGATGTGGTAGTGATCAGTTCCACTCCGATCCCGGGCAATGAAAAAGCAGTGTCTCGCGTGGTAAATGAATTGTCGATGAAGGGAGCGAAAGTAATCTCCCAGGATACCCATGTTTCCGGACATGCGTGTCAGGAGGAGATCAAACTGATCTACTCTCTGGTACATCCGCAGTATTCCATACCGATCCATGGTGAATTCCGCCATCGTATGGCGCAGAAGGAGCTGGCAGAGTCTCTCGGAATCCCGAAAGAAAATGTGATGATGCTCCACACCGGCGATGTGCTGGAGATCGGAGAAACAGGGGCGGAAGTGATCGACCGCGTACAGTCTGGTGGAATTCTGGTTGACGGACTTGGAGTCGGAGATGTTGGCAATATTGTGCTTCGCGACAGACAGAATCTGGCTCAGAACGGTATTATTATCGTAGTGCTGGCACTGGAGAAGTATTCCAACCAGCTTCTTTCCGGACCGGATATTGTGTCCCGTGGTTTTGTGTATGTGAGAGAGTCGGAGGATCTGATGGAAGAGGCTCAGTCCGTGGTTAATCAGGCAGTCTGGGATTGCCTTGACCGTCACATTACAGACTGGGGCAAGATTAAAAATATTATCCGTGACAGCTTGAGTGATTTCTTATGGAGACGCATTAAGCGTAATCCGATGATCTTACCGATCATTATGGAAGTTGAAGGATAGGAAATGAAATTGACTGACACCGGGGGATCGGGAATGACTGGTTCCCCGGATAGAACCGAGGAGTTATATGAGCAGAGTAACAAAAGAAATCAACAAGATGAGCTTAGCAGTCATTAGCTTTTGCGGACGTCTGGTTCTGTATACACTGGTGGCAGTGCTTTTGCTTATGGGAGCAAAAAAAGGATATGAGTTCGGCTACAGCATTTTCTATGCGCCGGGAATGGACGAAGCTCCGGGTGTTGAAAAGGTAGTGACTCTGGATGGTTCGGAGTCTGTTTCTGAAGTTGGAAAGCTTCTGGAAGATATTGGACTGATCCGAGACCATTCTGCATTTTCCATTCAGGCGAAAGTCTATGGATATGAAGTACAGGAAGGGGCATGGACGCTTAATACATCATTAAGCTCCAAAGAGATGATTGATCTCTTGAAAGAGGCTCCTGAAGGAGATGAATGATGATTACGGATGAGCGTATTACTGCCTATATCAATTCTCTGGATTCCGGAGACGGAGCGATCTGTGACGCGATCGCGAAAGAAGCAGTGGAATCCTTTGTGCCGATCATCCGCAGGGAAACGGCAGCTCTTTTAAAAACTATGGTGGCCATGAAACAGCCGGTGCGCATTCTGGAAGTCGGAACTGCGGTCGGCTATTCGGCTTTATTAATGACACGTGTAATGCCGGCCGATGCCCACATTACAACCATTGAAAAATTTGAAAAACGTATCCCTATCGCGAAGACGAACTTTGCGAAGGCAGGAGTGGAAGATAGAATTACTCTGTTGGAAGGCGATGCAGGAGAGATCCTTGCAGGTCTGACCGGCGAATATGACTTTATTTTTATGGATGCTGCGAAAGGTCAGTACATCCACTGGCTGCCGGATATCTTACGACTTCTTGCACCCGGAGGTGTGCTGATGTCCGATAATGTTTTGCAGGACGGAACCATCGTGGAATCCCGCTATGCAGTGGAACGTCGTGACAGGACTATTCATGTGCGAATGAGAGAGTATTTATATACTTTAAAACATAGAGAAGAACTGGAGACAACGATCCTGCCGATCGGAGACGGTGTGGCGATCAGTGTTTTAAAAGAAAGGAAATAAACATGAGAAAAACAGAGCTTTTAGTTCCGGCAGGAAGTCTGGACGTATTAAAAACAGCGGTAGTTTTCGGTGCAGATGCGGTTTATCTCGGCGGTGAGGCATTTGGTCTTCGTGCAAAGGCAAAGAATTTTACAAACGAAGAGATCAAAGAGGGCATCAAATTTGCCCACGAGCGTGGCGTGCGTGTGTTTATCACAGCCAATATCCTTGCTCACAATGATGACCTTCCGGGTGTAGAAAAGTATTTTGAAGAATTAAGAGAGATTGGCCCGGATGCACTGATCATTTCTGATCCGGGTGTGTTTGCAATCGCGAAACGCATTCTTCCGGAGATGGAGATCCATATCAGTACCCAGGCAAACAATACAAACTGGGGCACATTCCTGTTCTGGCACCAGATGGGTGCACAGCGTGTAGTAACTGCACGTGAGCTGTCCTTAAAAGAGATCCGTGAGATCAGAGATCATATTCCGGAGGATATGCAGATTGAGAGCTTTATGCATGGTGCAATGTGCATTTCTTATTCTGGCCGCTGCCTGCTCAGCAACTTCTTTGTAGGCCGCGATGCAAACCAGGGTGCATGTACACATCCGTGCAGATGGAAATACAATGTATTCGCTGCTGAGAAAGACGGACAGAGATCCGTTCTCCGTGACGATATGGACTTTGCGATCCAGGAAGAGACAAGACCGGGCGAGTATCTTCCGGTATTTGAGAATGAACGTGGTACTTACATTTTCAACTCCAAAGATCTTTGCATGATCGAACATGTACCGGAGATGATCGAGGCCGGTATCGACAGTTTCAAGATAGAGGGCCGTATGAAGACTGCTCTTTACGTTGCAACCGTTGCCAGAACTTATCGTAAAGCGATCGATGATTACAACGAGAGTCCGGAAAAATACTACGCAAACATGGAATGGTACAAAGAAGAGATCGGTAAGTGCACATACCGTGAATTTACAACAGGTTTCTATTTCAACAAACCAAACAGCGATACACAGATTTATGACAGCAATACTTACGTGAAGAACTACATTTACCTCGGTACTGTAGAGAGCAATGATGAGCGTGGTTTTGCGAAGATCGAGCAGAAGAATAAGTTCTCCGTTGGCGAGATCATTGAGATCATGAAACCGGATGGAAGAAATGTTCTGGCAGAAGTACGAGGTATTTATACAGAGGAAGGTGTGAGCCAGGAGAGCGCTCCGCATCCGAAGCAGGTTCTTTTCATTGATTTAAGTGAAAAAGCTGATCAGTACGATATCCTCAGAAAGAAAGAAGATTAAAGAAAATCAATCATACATGCAGGGAAAGGAGGTTACAGATATGGCATCAGTATTTGGTATTTTGGCGATATTTTGTCTGGTTTATTATGGTGTGATCATTGTATATTCCGGAATAGGAACGTCCCTGTCTGTAATCTGGCTGATCCTTGCATCATTGCTGGCGCTGATGGGAGTGGTAGTCCATTTTTATCCATTATTCCGACAGAAGGTCCCGGTTCGGATGGAAGTTTCAGTCGTGACGTTTATAACAGCGATTTTTGCAATTTTCGTATTTGTGGAGCTGGCTATGGGAGTTAACTTTTTTTCTCTTCAGAAACAGAGTACGGACTATGTGGTAGTTCTCGGCTATCAGGTCCAGAACGGAAAAATCAGCAAGACGCTGGAGCATCGATTGGACAAGGCATACGAGTATGCACAGGTTCATCCCAACACTGTGTTCATTCTCTCTGGCGGTAAAAATGGCGGAGAAGAAGTTTCAGAAGCGGAAGTCATGTATGACTATCTGAGGAAGCGCGGAGTACCGGAATATCAGATGATCAAAGAAGAGCAGTCGTCCAGCACATATGAGAATCTGATTTACAGTAAGATGATCATTGATGAGAGAGAAAAAAATCGCCGAGGCTGGATCCGTGACCTGATGTCCCGGTCAGGATATTTGTCTCCACCGGACGAAGAGGTGATGATCCGCGTCGGTATCGTTACCAGTAATTTCCATGTGCTCAGAGCCAAAGGAATCGCAAAGCATGTGGGGCTTCAGAATGTGAGTGGAATTGCGGCGAAATCCGACCCGATTCTGTTCATACACCTTTGTGTCAGAGAATGTTTAGCAATCTTGAAGGACAAGTTTGTTGGAAACATGTAGTGCGCGGAAGCAATAATTGAAAGGATATTTTAATTGATGATAGATCAGAGTATGAAGTTGAAGGCTCTTGGAGCTTACGATTTGATAGAAGAACGTGAGATTAAAGAGCTGAATTCAATTGGATATATTTTAGAGCATAAAAAGACCGGAGCGAAAGTGTTCCTTATGAGTGCAGAGGATGACAATAAAGTATTCTTCGCCGGATTCAGGACTCCGCCGCAGGACAGTACCGGTGTTCCTCATATCATTGAGCATACCGTTCTTTGTGGTTCGGAGAAATTCCCGGTGAAGGATCCGTTCGTGGAGCTGGTAAAAGGTTCACTGAACACATTTTTAAATGCGATGACCTATCCGGATAAGACGGTTTATCCAATTGCAAGCTGTAATGATGCAGATTTCCAGAACCTGATGGATGTGTATCTGGATGCTGTCCTGAATCCGAATATCAGCAAAGAGAAGAAAATCTTCATGCAGGAAGGGTGGCATTACGAGCTCACAGAGCCAGACGGCGAACTGACTTATAATGGTGTTGTTTATAATGAGATGAAGGGTGCTTTTTCCTCTCCGGAGAGCGTGTTAGACAGACACATTAAAGCTGTTATGTTCCCGGATACATGCTATGCATTCGAGTCCGGCGGCGATCCGGAAGAAATCACTGCACTGACATACGAAGATTATCTTGCATTTTATAACAAATATTATCATCCGTCCAACAGCTATATTTATCTTTATGGAGATATGGATTTTGCTGAGAAACTGGAGTGGATGGATAAAGAATACCTTGGAAAATATGATCGTCAGGAGATTGATTCTGAAATTCAGATCCAGAAGGCATTTTCTGAACCGATTGAAACTGAGATTTTTTATTCCGTATCAGAAACCGAGAGCCTGGAAAATGCCACTTACCTTTCTGTAAATACTTCTGCGGGAAATGAGCTTTCTCCGAAAGAGTATATTGCATTCCAGATTCTGGAGTATGTATTACTGGATACTCCGGGTGCACCGTTAAAGAAGGAACTTCTGGATGCCGGAATCGGTGATGATATCATGGGTGGCTATGAGAGTGGCATCCTGCAGCCGTATTTTTCTGTTGTTGCGAAGAATGCCAACAAAGAACAGAAGGGCGAATTCCTGTCAGTTGTCAAAGGTACGTTAAGAAAGCTTGCTGCATGCGGATTAGATAAGAAGAGTGTGCGTGCAGGTATCAACTATTATGAATTCCAGTATCGTGAGGCGGATTTTGGTTCTGCACCGAAGGGCCTGATGTATGGTCTTCAGTGTCTGGACAGCTGGCTGTACGGCGGCGATCCGATGATGCATCTGGAATATGAAGAAACATTTGCAGAGTTAAAAGCAGGTGTGGACGAAGGTTATTTTGAAGGACTGATCGAGAGATATTTACTGGACAATCCATATGAATCTGTGGTGATTGCAAGTCCGAAGCGGAATCTCACGGCTGAGATGGAAGCAGAGACGGCAAAGAAACTGCAGGAATATAAAGAAAGTCTTTCTGCTGAGGAAATTGAGACGATCATCCGCGAGACAAGAGAACTGGAAGAGTATCAGGATACTCCGTCCTCGAAAGACGATCTGGAGAAAATTCCGCTGCTCCGTCGTGAAGATATCAGTCGAGATCCGGCTCCGTTGATCTTTGAAGAAAAACAGGTGGACGGAACTACGGTTGTACACCATGAAATGTTTACAGCAGGTATAGGTTATCTGAGACTGATGTTTGACATTAATCGTGTACCGATGGAAGACCTTCCGTATATCGGATTGTTAAAGTCCGTGCTTGGTTATGTAGATACAGAGCGTCACAGCTATGGTGATCTCAGCAGTGAGATATTCTTAAACAGTGGTGGTGTGAATTTCTCTGTGACCACATTCCCAGACATGAGAAATGGCGGATTTATCGGTGTATTCTCCACAAGTGTACGTGTATTATATGAGAAATTGGAGTTTGGTTTTGCAATTCTTTCCGAGATCTTTACAGAATCCAAACTGGATGATGAAAAGAGAATGCGTGAGATCTTAAATGAAGTGAAATCTAAGGGACAGATGAAGCTTATGGGTTCTGGACATACAGCATCTGTGACAAGAGCAACGTCCTATTTCTCTGACACCTCCTATTTTAATGATATGACAGGCGGAATCGGTTTCTTCCATTGCGTGGAAAAATGGGTTCGCGATTTTGATGAAAAGAAAACAGAGATTATTGCAGGCTTAAAGCGTGTGATCAAATATCTGTTTACCGTTGAAAATATGACTGTCAGCTATACTGCAGATGCGGAAGGTTTCGCGTATCTTCCGTCTGCCATGAAGAAACTGACAGATTTCCTTCCGGAAGGTGACGGAACCATTTACGAGTTCGCAGCTCCGAAAGAGAATAAAAATGAGGGCTTTACTTCTTCTTCTAAAGTCAATTATGTGGCGCGCTGCGGTACATTCGAAGGCAGCGAATTCCAATATACAGGAGCACTCCGTATCCTGAAGACGATGTTAAGTTATGACTATCTCTGGATCAATCTCCGTGTGAAAGGCGGCGCGTATGGCTGCATGAGCGGAATCAGTCGTTCCGGAGAGGGATATTTTGTATCCTACCGTGATCCAAATGTGAAGGAGTCCAACGATATTTACGATGGAATTCCGGAATATCTGGAGATGTTTGATGCGGATGAGAGAGATATGACCAAGTATGTGATTGGTACGATCAGTGATATCGATACTCCGCTGACACCGTCTTTAAAAGGTGCACGTGGATTATCCGGCTGGTATTCCGGTGTGACAGACGAAATGTTAAAGAAGGAACGCGAAGAGATTCTGAATGCGACACAGGAAGATATTCGCGGTCTTGCGGGAATCGTCCGCAAGATTTTGGAGACCGGAGCTGTGTGTACGATCGGTAACGAAGAGAAGATCAAAGCAGACAAAGAGTTGTTTGCCGAGATCAGGCCATTATACAATGGAGGAAAGAATGAGTAAGAGAAAAATATATAAATCCGGTTTTGTAACACTGATCGGTCGTCCGAATGTTGGTAAATCTACACTGATGAATCATCTGATCGGACAGAAGATCGCGATTACATCTGAAAAACCGCAGACAACCAGAAACAGAATTCAGACGGTGTATACAGATGAAAGAGGTCAGATCATTTTCCTGGATACACCAGGTATTCACAAGGCGAAAAATAAGCTTGGTGAATATATGGTCAGTGTTGCAGAGCATACCTTAAAAGAAGTAGATGTGATTCTTTGGCTGGTAGAGCCGGGTACTTACATTGGCGCCAGCGAGCAGCAGGTATTAAAAACCCTGAATAAAGTGAAGACTCCTGTTATTCTGGTTATCAATAAGATTGATACCGTGAAGAAAGAAGATATCATCAAGACCATTGAGACTTACAAGGATGTGTACCGTTTCAAAGATATCATTCCGGTATCCGGTCTTAGAAAAAATAATACTGACACACTGATCCATACCATCTATCAGATGCTTCCGGAAGGTCCGCAGTATTATGATGAGGAGACAGTAACTGACCAGCCGATGCGCCAGATCGCATCTGAACTGATCCGTGAAAAAGCACTTCGTATGATGTCTGATGAGATTCCGCATGGAATCGCAGTAACCATCGAAAAGATGACAGAGCGTGATAATGGTATCTTTGATATCGAAGCAACGATTATCTGTGAGCGTGAATCCCATAAGGGAATCATTATCGGTAAAGGCGGTTCTATGTTAAAGAGAATCGGAACATCTGCGAGAATTGAGATTGAAAACCTGATGGATGCAAAAGTAAATCTTCAGCTTTGGGTTAAGGTTCGTAAAGAATGGCGTGACAGTGAATTATATATGAAGAATTACGGTTACAATCCGAAGGATGTCTAAGAACTAGAGAAAGGGTTCCATGAGAGAGCAGGTAAGTGTGACCGGAATGGTCTTAAAAGCTTCTCCGGTTGGAGAATATGACAGACGGCTGGTGATTCTGACCTGCGAGCGGGGCAAGATCACAGCCTTCGCCAGAGGAGCAAGGCGACCGGGAAATTCCCTGATGGCCTGCTCCGGACCGTTTGTCTTCGGTAAATTTACACTCTATGAAGGAAAAGAATCGTATACGCTGGCGGGAGCGGAAGTGACCAATTATTTTCGTGAGATAGCTGCCGATATGGAAGCTGCCTGTTACGGTTCCTATTTCCTGGAGTTTGCGGATTATTATGGAAGAGAAAATGTCGAAGCAGTGGACATTTTAAAGCTTCTTTATCAGTCGATGCGGGCACTTTTGAAAGAGAGCATACCGAACCGTCTGGTAAAACCGGTATTTGAATTGAAACTCATGCAGTTAAACGGAGAATATTGGGAGCAGCCCATCGGAAGGATCAGCGAATCGACCCAATATACGTGGGAATATGTTCTGTATTCGACAATCGAGAAGTTATATACTTTCAATGTAACAGAGGAAGTTCTTTTGGAATTTTCCCGATGTGTGGAAGAAAATAAGAGGAGATTTGTCGATAAACAGTTTCATTCGCTTGACATTTTGGAGATTCTGTTATTAAATATATCGTAAATTGAACCGTGCGATGGAGAACACGGTGAAATCCATCTCGTTTTACAGGAGATAAATTATGCAACATAAAAAGTTAGTTTTGGGTGTGGCTTTAGCCACAGCCATTCTCACCGCTTGTTCCGGTCAGAGTGCTCCGGCGTTTGCACCGACCGAGTCAAGTTTATACATCACAAGCGAAGGTAAAGTGACCAGCGCAACTGTAGAGACCTATGAGGCAGACTATTACAGCGCCGAGGAAATGAAAGCATTCGTTGAAGAAGTTTTAGCCGGTTTCAATGCATCCGGAGGCGATTCCACAGCAAAATCTGCGGTGATCAAAGAATGTACTCTGGCAGACGGAACAGCAAAGCTTCTGATCGATTTCACCAATGCAGATGCATATCTGGATTTTATGGAGCAGTATCCGGATGAGGAAAGCCCGATTCAGGTGACAGACCTTGACATCACAACTGTTTCAGACGGAGTAGCGAAAGGCTATCTGGTAGGAAAGTCTTTTACAAAACTTGCGAAAGAACAGACGATGGTTGCAGCAGATGAAGTCATGAAGCAGAGTAAATTATATGTAGCTGCCATTGACGGAGCGGCTTTGATCCAGACAGACGGAAGCATTCAGTATATATCTGAAGGCGTGTCCATGATCGGAACGAATATGGTTCAGACACCGGAAGACGAAGTATCGTACGTGGTGTTTAAATAAACGTAACTTTAATTAGTAAAAGGAGAATTGTTATGGAAAAGACAATGGAAAAGATCGTAGCACTTGCGAAATCCAGAGGTTTTGTATACCCGGGTTCCGAGATTTATGGTGGTCTTGCAAATACATGGGATTATGGTAATCTTGGTGTTGAATTAAAGAACAACGTAAAACGCGCATGGTGGAAAAAATTCATTCAGGAGAGCCCGTACAACGTAGGTGTTGACTGTGCGATCCTTATGAATACACAGACCTGGATGGCTTCCGGTCACCTTGGTGGTTTCTCTGATCCGCTTATGGATTGTAAAGCTTGTAAGGAACGTTTCCGTGCAGATAAACTGATCGAAGATTACATGGCTGATAACGGAATTGTTAACGAAGGCGGTATCGATGGATGGACAAACGAGCAGATGATGCAGTACATCGATGAGCATAACATCAACTGCCCGAGCTGTGGCAAACACGATTTCACAGAGATTCGTCAGTTCAACCTGATGTTCAAGACATTCCAGGGTGTAACAGAGGATGCTAAAAATACTGTATACTTAAGACCGGAGACAGCGCAGGGTATCTTCGTAAACTTCAAGAACGTACAGAGAACATCCAGAAAGAAAGTTCCGTTCGGTATCGGTCAGATCGGTAAATCTTTCCGTAACGAGATCACACCGGGTAACTTCACATTCCGTACACGTGAGTTCGAGCAGATGGAGTTAGAGTTCTTCTGCAAGCCGGATACAGACCTTGAATGGTTCGCATACTGGAAACAGTACTGCATCGACTGGTTACAGACTCTTGGTATCAAACCGGAAGAAATGCGTGTTCGTGACCATTCTCCGGAAGAGCTTTCCTTCTATAGTAAAGCAACTACAGATATCGAGTTCTTATTCC
>JAZOVL010000157.1:0-6737 GCA_045658685.1 Pilosibacter sp. | reverse complement strand
CTGGAAGTGGAGTCTTGATAACCGTTATTAATATAAATAACATTAAGGTTCGTATTGTCCAAGGGTGTAGTCAGATAAAACGCGGGACTCAGTGAGTCTTCCAGGTGGCTCGGAACATAATTGATTTCGTAATCGCAGTCCGTGAGTGAAGGGAAATCCTGTGTCATCTGTTGTTTCAGATTCTCAAGAATTTGCACTGGGTCTGTCAGAGAAAAGGAAGCGGATGCAAGTCGGTCACTTAGATCCGGATATTGGAGGAAAAGGTTGTTGATCGCGTCTAAATCGCTTTGCATTCGGCTGATGAGAGCAGTTTTTAATTCTGAGACTGTGTAGGATAATCCGGGACCGCATTTTAAGAGGTATTCGTAGTATGCTTTTCCATGTTTGAAATTTGCCAGTCCACCATCATTGATACCGCGTCCCTTGAGTGCAGAAAGTCCGTCCATGAGGGATTGATAAGCGGGAATGAAGTGATCTCGGATGATGGAGGTGTGCCGGGCAGCAAAGTCAGATTTTTGTTCTGCCGTCAGAGACTGGCTGGAAGAAGCCTCCAACTCTTCAATTCGAGTGATAAATGTCTCTGTCAGGAAGTTATTTTCTGGATCGATCAGGTAACTTTCACAGGATTGAATGATCGCATCTATAGTAGCATCAGATGGGCCAAGTCCGGCGGCAGCTTTTTGGTATTCGAATTCGATTAGTTCTGCATAATAACAGTCAATCTGGGAGAGAAGTGTAAGGTAGTTTTCGATGTCTTGTACAGAATGAAAGGAATATTCGGCCAGCAGAATTGGGAGCTGAGCCTGGATTCCGATGGTTGGCGCCAATGGCTGATCGTAAAGCTCCAGTCCTTCGGACATTAGGGTTGTATTAAGTGTTTCCAACAAAGTATTGTAAGTGAGCTGTTGTCTGGCTGTCAGTTGTGTGTAGTTGAAGTCGGTCAGCCGACTTTTTAATTCCTTTATTTCACTTATATTTTGTACCATGTCTTCTAAAGAAATGGTTCCCAGAGTAACTTCTCCCGGAATGATTCCGTAGGACTGTGGATTGGTTAGTGTGTAGTGCAGGTCCAAGGTGTCCGCTTCTGTGAGTTCATCTTGAAAAACGGTCATGCAAAAGTCCTCGAAGGTCATTTGTTCCATGGAAGCGGAATCGTAATATTCACCCGTATGTTTGGGAACATGAGACTGATCGATCCGCTCATATCCGTGGTCACAGCCTGTTATGAGAGATATCGTGATGAGAGTGAGCATAAGATGTTTGTAAAATGTGTTATGCAGAAGCAAATGGTTTCCCCCTTATATGTATGGCGCTGTTTGCATTATATGCGGAAGAATTTTCTTTGATAACAGGTTGAAGTCATAAAGAAACTGTATTATAATAGTGGAATCATTATAATCAGGGAGGTCATCATGGCATTTACATACAAAAGCATACTTCCGACTCCGGAACAGATTAAAGGAGAATTTCCGCTGGCTTCAGAGTTTGTAAAGTTGAAAGCAGAGAGAGACAAAGAAATTGCAGATGTTTTTACCGGAAAAAGTGATAAGTTTTTAGTAATCATCGGACCGTGTTCTGCGGACCGGGAGGATGCTGTCTGCGATTATATGGAGCATCTTGCGAAGATCAATGAGCAGGTAAAGGACAAGCTGATCATTATCCCGCGTGTATATACAAACAAGCCGAGAACGACCGGAGGCGGATATAAAGGTATGCTTCACCAGCCGGATCCGGAGAAGAAACCGAATATGTACGAGGGTATTCTTGCGATCCGTAAGCTGCATATGCGTGTGCTGAAGGATTATGGTATGCCTACGGCGGACGAGATGCTGTATCCGGAAAACTACAGTTATTTATCCGATCTTTTGTCTTATGTTGCGGTTGGCGCCCGTTCGGTTGAGAATCAGCAGCATCGTCTGGTTTCCAGTGGTGTGGATGTTCCGGTTGGAATGAAGAACCCGACCAGCGGTGCACTGAGTGTTATGCTCAATGCTGTTTATGCGGCACAGCATGGACATGAATTTATTTATCGTACCTGGGAAGTACAGACTCCGGGCAATCCTCTGACACATACAATTTTGCGAGGTGCGGTGGGCAAGCACGGTCAGTGCCTTCCAAACTATCATTATGAGGATCTGGAATTGCTTTATAAACTGTATCAGGAGCAGGATATTATTAATCCGGCGTGTATTGTAGATGCAAATCACTCCAACTCCAACAAGCGTTATAAAGAGCAGATCCGCATTACGAAGGAAGTTCTGCACAGCCGTAAGCATTCGGCAGAGATTCATGATTTTGTAAAAGGTATGATGATTGAGAGCTATCTGGAGGAAGGAAGCCAGAAGATCGGTGAGCATATTTACGGTAAATCAATCACGGATCCGTGCCTTGGATGGGAGGATTCCGAGCGGTTGATCTACGAGATTGCGGAAATTGTTTAATTGTACGGTCGGTCAGGACATCTGGCCGGCCGTTTTCTACATTCAAAATTTACAAACACGGTCAAATATGGTATACTAGTCCAAAGTCGTTTCAATCAGGCGTTTTTTTGCTGTGCTTAAATTTGGGCATGGGAATAGGAGTGTATATGAAAGCAGAAAAAAGAAAGGTAAGAAGTCAGCTGCAGACCTATTTGCAATGGCCATTGATCTTGTCGATCCTGATCTTTGCGGCGAATGTTGCAGTTCTTGTCATTGAGCCGAATGCAGGGGGCGTGATGGTTCCGTTTACGCTTGCGTATATTGCGATCGCAGGCTGGCTCTTCTGGACCGGAAATAAGAGACTGCAGAATTGTATGGTTTCTTATGCGGCAGATTATAGCTGGAGCCAGAAACAGTTGCTGGCATCGATGGAACTGCCTTATGGTATTGCAGATACAGATGGAAAGATCCTTTGGATGAACCGTGCGCTGAAGGCGGTTTTGAAAGATGAGAAATCCGGAAAGCGCAGTCTTACTGCATTGTTCAAGGAGATCACTCCGGAATCTCTGAAGAAGCTGGATCATTCTATGGAGGTGCAGAGTACTTATGGTGATGCGATCTATCGTGTCAGTGTGAAACGTGTGCATATCGGTGCGAATGAAGAGCTTCTGGAAAATATGGAAGAAGGAAATAAAGAGGATCAGCTTCTGGCGGTTTATCTTTATGATGAGACAGAGCTTCACGGTTATATTCAGGCGTTCACAGATCAGAAGATGGTTGCAGGTCTGATCTATCTGGACAACTACGATGAGGCTCTGGAGAGTGTTGAAGAAGTTCGCCGTTCTCTTTTGGTTGCACTCATTGACCGTAAGATCAATAAGTACATTTCCGGAATCAACGGTATTGTAAAGAAGATGGAGAAGGATAAATACTTCTTTGCGATCAAGCAGCAGTACATGGCACGTCTGGAGGAAGAACGTTTTGGTCTTCTGGAGGACGTTAAGACAGTCAACATCGGTAATGAGATGGCGGTTACACTGAGTATCGGTATCGGTATGAATGGTGATACTTACGTTCAGAACTATGAGTATGCGCGTACAGCGATCGATATGGCTCTGGGCCGTGGCGGTGACCAGGCGGTAGTTAAGAATGGATCGAAGATCCAGTACTTTGGTGGAAAGAGCCAGCAGCTTGAGAAGACAACACGAGTAAAAGCTCGAGTAAAAGCACATGCGATGCGAGAGCTTTTAGAGACAAAGGATCGCCTGCTGATCATGGGACACAAGATCGGAGATACAGACTCCTTTGGTTCTGCGATCGGTATGTACCGAATTGCAATGGCGTTAAATAAAAAGGCGCATATTGTGCTCAATGATATTACATCTTCAGTGCGTCCGATGTACGATCGCTTTGAAAAGAGTTCCGATTATCCGTCGGATATGTTTGTTACAAGCGACGAAGCGAAGGAACTGGTAGACAATGGTACTGCTCTTGTGGTCGTGGATGTAAACCGCCCGAGTATTACAGAGGAGCCGCAGCTGCTTAAGATGGTGAAGACCATCGTCGTGATCGATCATCATCGCCAGACGAACGAAAAGATTGCGAATGCGACATTGTCTTATGTAGAGCCGTATGCATCATCTGCCAGCGAGCTGGTTGCGGAGATTTTGCAGTATGTTGGTGACAATGTTAAGCTGAAATCCGTGGAAGCGGATGCCATGTATGCAGGCATGGTCATTGATACACAGAATTTTGTGGTTCAGACAGGCGTGCGTACCTTTGAGGCAGCGGCATTCTTAAGAAGAAACGGCGCGGATGTGACAAGAGTGCGTAAGCTGTTCCGTGATACGATGGAGGATCATAAGGCCCGTGCGGAGGCTGTTCGCGAGGCTGAGATTTTTGAAGATGAATTTGCGATCAGTGTGTGTCCGGCGGAAGGCGTTGAAAGCCCGACTGTTGTGGGCGCGCAGGCAGCCAATGAACTTCTTAGTATTGTAGGAATTAAGGCGTCAGTGGTTCTGACTCCATATAATGGTAAGATTTATGTCAGTGCCCGTTCTATTGATGAAGTGAATGTTCAGGTTATGATGGAACAGATCGGCGGCGGCGGTCACAGAACTGTAGCCGGGGCACAGATTACAGATATGTCGATCGAAGAGGCAAAGGATAAGATCAAAGAAGTGATCCTTGCCATGAAAGAGAAAGGAGAAATTTAACGTGGAAGTTATTTTATTAGAGGACGTAAAGGCTCTTGGTAAGAAGGGCCAGATCGTAAAAGTAAGTGATGGTTATGGAAGAAATATTATTGCTAAGAAGCTCGGCCTTGAGGCAACTGCGAAGAATTTAAATGATTTAAAACTCCAGAAACAGAATGCAGACAAAGTGGCTGCAAACCAGCTGGCAGAAGCTAAGGCACTGGCTGAGAAGTTGGCAGAACTTTCTGTAACGGTTTCTATTAAAGCAGGTGAAGGCGGAAGAACATTCGGTTCTGTTTCCACAAAGGAAATCGCAAAGGCAGCAGCTGACCAGTTAAAGTTAGACATTGATAAGAAGAAAATGGTTCTTCCGGAGCCGATCAGAAGCCTTGGTGTGACTGAGGTTCCGATTAAGTTACACAAGGATGTAACTGGTGTGCTCCGCGTGAAGGTAGTTGAGGCGAAGTAAAATCCCGTTGAGAGGTCGTTGAGTTTTATGGAGGAAGCGTTAATTAAACGAGTGCTGCCACACAGTGTCGAGGCAGAACAGTCGGTCATTGGTTCTATGCTGATGGACAGAGACGCAATCATTGCTGCATCAGAAATTGTGATCGGTGATGATTTTTATCAGCGCCAGTATGGTGTCATGTTTGAGACCATGGTGGAGCTGTTCAATGAGGGTAAGCCGGTGGATCTGGTAACGCTTCAGGACAGGCTGAAGGAGAAGGATGTTCCGCCGGAGGTCTGCAGCTTGGATTTTGTAAGAGATATTCTGGCAACCGTTCCGACCTCTGCAAATGTGCGCTCGTATGCGACGATTGTACATGAGAAGGCGGTTATGCGCCGTCTGATCAAGATCAATGAGGAGATTGCCAACTCCTGTTATGCAGGAAAGGATAGTTTAGAGACGATTCTGGCAGAGACAGAGAAGGATATTTTCGGTCTTTTACAGAGCCGTACATCCGGTGATTTTGTTCCGATCCGTCAGGTTGCGTTAAATGTTCTGGATAAAATCGAGCAGGCAACCAGATCAAAGTCCACGGTAACCGGTATTCCGACAGGATTTATTGATCTGGACTATCGTTTATCCGGTCTGCAGCCGTCCGATTTGATTCTGATCGCTGCCCGTCCGTCCATGGGTAAGACGGCGTTCGTTCTGAATATTGCGGACTATATTGGTGTTCGGAAACAGAAGACAACGATGATTTTTAGTCTGGAAATGTCGAAGGAGCAGTTGGTGAATCGTATGTTGGCCATGGAGTCTAACGTGGATTCTCAGAAGCTTCGAACCGGTACATTGACAGATGCGGATTGGGATGCGGTTGTGGAAGGTATCGGAACAATCGGTAACTCAAAGCTTGTTATTGATGATACTCCGGGCATTTCGATCATGGAACTCCGTTCCAAGTGTCGTAAGGTAAAGCTGGAGCATGGTCTGGATCTGGTTATGATCGACTATTTGCAATTGATGACCGGCAGTGGTAAGAGCGGTGAGAACCGTCAGCAGGAGATTTCCGAGATTTCTCGTTCTCTGAAGGCGCTGGCGCGTGAGATCAATGCACCGGTTATCGCGCTGTCACAGTTGTCCCGTGCCTGTGAGACTCGTACGGACCATCGTCCAATGCTTTCGGACCTCCGTGAGTCCGGTGCGATTGAGCAGGACGCAGATGTGGTTATGTTCCTGTACCGTGATGATTATTATAATAAAGATACCGATACACCGAATGTGGCGGAAGTGATTATTGCAAAACAGCGTAACGGCCCAATCGGTACGGTAACATTAGGCTGGAAGCCAGAGTTGACACGATTCGTGAATCTGGCGAAAGAACAGTAATTGGGTATTTAATTGAGTCAACTTGGTAATAAAGAGTCCCAGGCTGGCAGGAATTTTCAAGCGGACACTCTTTCGCTCAGAGAATTTACGTAACGGTACAAAGGCGCTAAAAAACAGCGCCAAGTACCAACGGAATTCTATGGTTCTTTTTTGAAAACACCGATTACTCCGGGACTAAATCTTTGTACAACTAAGTTTACTTCATATCGCCATTATCTTGGCCTCTGTTGGTTTTTCGATTCAATCCACACCGAATGTGTCCAACTCTTTCATAACTCAGATCGGTGT
>JAZOVL010000156.1:0-3285 GCA_045658685.1 Pilosibacter sp. | reverse complement strand
GCGCAAAGAACATCATTGTAACAAAAGTATGAATCACGTTGCATGTTTTAAAAACAGGAAACAGGGTTCAATATTCGAGAAAGTAGGTTAGTTTAAAATGGCTAAAAAAGTGTCCACTGCTAAGAAAGTGACAAAAAAGCGAGTAAAGAAAAACGTTGAACGCGGACAGGCGCACATCCAGTCATCTTTTAACAACACAATCGTGACATTAACAGATGCACAGGGAAATGCTTTATCTTGGGCAAGTGCAGGCGGTCTGGGATTTAGAGGTTCAAGGAATTCTACTCCATATGCAGCTCAGATGGCTGCAGAAACTGCAACTAAGGCAGCTCTTGTACATGGTTTAAAATCCGTCGACGTTATGGTTAAAGGACCGGGTTCCGGTCGTGAGGCAGCGATCCGTGCCCTTCAGGCATGCGGTCTTGAAGTAACAAGCATTAAGGACGTAACACCGGTTCCGCACAACGGTTGCCGTCCGCCGAAGCGTAGAAGAGTCTAATTAGGAGGAAGTAAATAAATGGCAGTTGATAGAGTTCCTGTTCTTAAAAGATGCAGATCCCTTGGTCTTGATCCGATTTATTTAGGAATAGATAAAAAATCCAACAGAGAATCTAAAAGAGCTAACAAAAAAGTAAGTGAATACGGCCTTCAGTTAAGAGAGAAACAGAAAGCTAAATTCATCTACGGTGTACTTGAGAAACCGTTCCGTAACTACTACGAAAAAGCTGAGCGTTTAAGCGGTCAGACTGGTGAAAACCTTATGATCCTCTTAGAGCGCAGACTTGACAACGTAATCTTCCGTATGGGCTTCGCTAGAACAAGAAGAGAGGCTAGACAGATCGTTGACCACAAGCACGTACTCGTAAACGGCAAGTGCGTAAACATCCCGTCCTACCTTATCAAAGCTGGCGACGTTGTTGAAATCAGAGAGAAGAGCAAAGGCGATACACGCTACAAATTAATCCTGGAAGTAACTGCAGGTCGTTTAGTACCGGCTTGGTTAGATGTTGATCAGGAAGCTCTTAAAGGCACAGTAAAAGCTCTGCCGGCAAGAGAAGAAATTGACGTTCCGGTTAACGAGATGCTCATCGTCGAGTTATACTCCAAATAATAAGTCTTTATCGAAGCGGGGGATTTACATCCCTTCGCTTCGTGAGCTTTGTTGCCTAGCAATTGTAGAAAAGGTCCAGAGGGCCTTTTTGAGTCTAAGCATACCCAAAAGGAGGGGCTATTTTGTTCGATTTTGAGAAACCAAACATTCAAGTTGCTGAAATTTCCGAAGATAAAAAATACGGCAGATTTGTCGTAGAACCGTTAGAGCGCGGATACGGCACAACTCTGGGTAACTCCCTGAGAAGAATCATGCTTTCTTCTTTACCGGGTTCTGCTGTCAGCCAGGTGAAAATCGACGGCGTACTTCATGAGTTCAGTTCCATCGCCGGTGTTAAGGAAGATGTGACTGAGATCATCATGAACGTTAAGAGCTTAGCAATTAAGAATAACAGCGATACAAAAAATGAGCCGAAAACTGCATATATCGAGTTTGAAGGCGAAGGTGTGATCACAGCAGCTGACATTCAGGCAGACGCTGACATCGAGATCCTCAATCCGGAGCAGGTAATCGCAACATTAAGCGGTGGTGCAGACAGCAAGTTCTATATGGAACTTACCATCACTAACGGCCGCGGATACGTAAGCGCTGACAAGAACAAGAACGACGATCTCCCGATCGGTGTTATTGCTGTAGATTCCATTTACACACCTGTTGAGCGTGTTAACATGGCTGTTGAAAACACTCGTGTTGGTCAGAAGATTGACTATGACAAACTCACTCTGGAAGTCTACACAAACGGCACACTGAATCCGGATGATGCAGTTAGCCTTGCAGCTAAAGTATTAAGTGAGCATTTAAATCTCTTCATCAACCTTTCTGAGATTTCTCAGAATACTGAGATCATGGTTGAAAAAGAGAATAATGAAAAAGAAAAAGTTCTTGAGATGAACATCGACGAGCTGGAGCTTTCCGTTCGTTCCTACAACTGTCTCAAGAGAGCAGGTATCAACACTGTAGAAGAACTCTGCAGCAGAACATCTGAGGACATGATGAAGGTTCGTAACCTTGGAAGAAAGTCCTTAGAGGAAGTACTTGCAAAATTAAAAGAATTAGGTTTACAGCTTAATTCCAGCGAAGAGCAGTAATTACTGATTTTCGTATGTTCAGCTTTGCCAACCTGTTTTGGCAGGCGGGACAAAACTGAACTATAAACACATTTATATGGATTGTCAAAACAATGGTTCAATAAGCCCGAAGATGCATGGCTCATTGTTCCATACAAATGGAGGAGAATTAAAATCATGGCAGGTTATAGAAAACTTGGAAGAACATCCGATCAGAGAAAAGCAATGCTTAGAAGCCTTACAACAGCACTTATCAACAACGGTAAGATCGTTACAACTGAGGCTAGAGCTAAAGAAGTAAAGAAGATCGTTGAGGGTATGATCGCTCTCGCTGTTAAAGAGAAAGACAACTACGAAGTTGTTAAAGTAACAGCTAAAGTAGCTCGTAAAGATGCTAACGGTAAGAGAGTGAAAGAAGTTGTAGACGGTAAGAAAGTTACAGTTTACGATGAAGTTGAGAAGGAAATCAAGAAAGATATGCCGTCCAGACTTCACGCTAGAAGACAGATGTTAAAGACTCTTTACGCTGTAACAGACGTTCCGACAGAGGCAGCTGGCAAGAAGAGAAACACAAAGAAGGTTGATCTTCCGGCTAAGTTATTCGACGAGATCGCTCCGAAATACGAGAACCGTAACGGTGGTTACACAAGAATCATCAAGATCGGTCAGCGTAAGGGCGACGGCGCAATGGCAGTTCTGCTTGAGTTAGTTTAATACTGATTCGACTACATGATCTGAATTTCAAGGCAGGTAGCTGTGGTGCGATATGAAAATATCGTATCCGGCGACCTGTCTTTTTGCGTTTTGGGAATCGTTGCCACTAAATTGCCTCAAATTTCACAGTTTTACCGCAACTTTGAAAGAAAGTCTTAAGTTGACGGTCAGATTTGCTAAGTTTATAATTAAAGTAGAATATAGAACATAGAAAAGCATGTCCAAATATAAATTTAGAACAGGGGGATATTGTTATGACAAAACGTAATATTCTAAATAAAGCCAAAAAGAGTACAAAAGTTCTTGTTGCATCTGCATTGATGGCTGCGATGATGGCACAGCCGGTTATGGCAGCGTCGACGATCAGCAGTGTAAGTGTAAAACTCAATATTG
>JAZOVL010000155.1:0-16639 GCA_045658685.1 Pilosibacter sp. | reverse complement strand
TGCTCACCCAGGGAATAGGTACAGATTGCCAGCGTGATCAATACTTTTGACGGAGGCAGAACTGCATGCATTGCCATACCGGCCAACATAATGATTGCTCCGGCCTTATACATGGTTTCCGCTGACAGCATATAAAATGCAGCCAAGATGAACACTAACAGTACACCCGGAAGTTCGCGGAAGAACTCTGACACACCACGGTCCATCTCTCCCATTCCTACGATCTCAGCCAGGAAGTTGTCGATCATTCCTTTATACAGGCCGTAGGATAATCCTGTGATCACGATTGAAAGTAAAAATACTTTAAATTTGGAATCCTCGCGGAAGGATTCTTTGATTTGTGTTAATAAGTTTCCTTGCTTCATTTGTGTTACCTCTTTAAACATATACTGGGTTGATTATAGCTTGTTTTTCCAGGTTACACAATGACAGTCTGACCAATTTCTCAATTTCTCAACGTATTTTGTTGAAATTGTGTCTCTTTAAGAATGAACTAATTGACTTGAATACTAAAATATGATTTAATAAAATCAAAAAATATAATTGGAGGACAACAATATGGAGCGTATCAAAACTTTAGAGACTAAAAACCTTTGTGAGAGCGCAAAAAATGGTGGCTGTGGTGAATGCCAGACTTCTTGCCAGTCCGCTTGCAAGACTAGCTGTGGCGTAGCAAACCAGCCGTGTGAGAACACAAGACAGTAATACATGTATACATGTAAGAAACGCCGCCGATCAGGTGGCGTTTTCTACTATTATTATAAAATTATAAAAGATGATGCTGTTCAGCTTTTATAGATCAGCATTACACAAGGAGAACTATCATGATTCATTGTTATAAATTAGGAGGCCTGAACATCGTCCTCGATGTTTGTTCCGGTTCTATTCATGTTGTAGACGAGGTCGTTTATGATATGATCGAGATGTATGAACAGAAAAGCCGGGAACAGATCAAAGAAGAGCTTTTAGTAAAATATTCCGACCGTGACGATGTAACTCCGGAAGAGCTCGAAGAATGTTTTGCCGCTATTGAGGAGTTAAAAGCTGCCGGTAAATTATTTACACCGGATACCTTTGCTCCGATTGCCAATGACCTGAAACAGAAAACTGCAGGAGTGGTAAAAGCCCTTTGCCTGCACGTGGCACATACCTGCAATCTGAACTGTGCGTATTGTTTCGCAAGCCAGGGTAAATATCAGGGTGATCGCGCCGTAATGAGCTTTGAGGTAGGTAAGCAGGCTTTGGATTTTCTGATCGAGAATTCTGTAGGCAGAACTAACCTTGAAGTGGATTTCTTCGGTGGCGAACCGCTGATGAACTTTGATGTTGTAAAAGACCTGGTTGCCTATGCACGTTCTCGCGAAAAAGAATGTCGCAAGAACTTCCGTTTCACACTTACTACCAACGGCATTCTCGTTGATGACGATGTGATCGATTTTTCTAATCGCGAAATGAGCAATGTGGTACTCAGCCTGGACGGTCGTAAAGAAGTTCATGACCGTTACCGCGTAGACTACGCCGGCAACGGAAGCTGGGAGAAGATTGTTCCGAAATTCCAGAAATTCGTAGAAGCCCGCGGAAATAAGAATTATTATATGCGTGGTACTTTTACCCATGCGAATCCGGACTTTGTAAATGACATTCAACAGATGTTAGACCTTGGATTCACCGAACTCAGCATGGAACCGGTTGTTTGTGCAGAAGATGATCCGAGCCGTTTAACAAAGGAAGATCTGGCAATTGTTATGGACCAGTACGAGAAACTGGCAGAGCTTATGCATGAACGCCGCAAAGCCGGTAAACCATTTACATTCTATCACTATATGATCGATCTCAAGAGCGGTCCTTGTATTTATAAACGCGTATCCGGTTGTGGTTCCGGTACAGAATACATGGCAGTTACCCCGTGGGGCGACCTCTATCCGTGTCATCAGTTTGTAGGTGATGAAAAATTCCTTCTTGGAAATATCTGGGACGGTGTGACAAACCATGAAGTTCAGCAGGAGTTTGCTTCCTGTAATGTATATGCGCGTCCGGAATGTCATGACTGCTGGGCAAAATTATATTGTTCCGGCGGATGTGCGGCTAATGCTTACCATGCAACCGGTTCTATCAAAGGCATTTACAAGGATGGTTGTGAACTGTTCCGCAAGCGTATGGAATGTGCAATCATGTTAGAGGCATTAAAAGCGGTAGGAAATGATTAATGAATACTCCGATTTGTGATTTTGTCCGAACTTATGCGGACAGTAAACAGCTGCGATTACATATGCCTGGTCATAAAGGAATTGGTACTCTTGGTGTGGAGCATCTGGATATTACAGAAATTGACGGAGCTGACGTTTTATATCGTGCAGATGGAATCATTAAAACCAGTGAGGAGAATGCTTCCCGTCTTTTTGGCACTGCTCTGACAAAATATTCCACTGAAGGATCTTCGCTATCCATTCGTGCGATGCTGTATCTGACGGTGCTGTATGCAAAATCCATTAATCAGGAACCACGGATCTTAGCTGGCCGCAATGCCCATCATACATTTATGACTGCTGCAGCCCTGTTAGATCTGCATGTAGAATGGTTATATCCGGAGAATTGGGAAAGCTTGGTGTCCTGTGAGATTACTGCGGAGTATCTGGACCATGTCCTGAACCATCCGAATAAACCTGTCGCTGTATACATTACCAGTCCGGATTACCTTGGCAACGTGGCGGACATTGCAGGATTGAGTGCCGTTTGCCGTAAACACGGGGTTCTGTTGTTGGTCGATAATGCCCACGGTGCATATTTGAACTTTTTACCGGAAAACAGGCATCCGATCGCACTCGGTGCGGACATCTGCTGTGACTCTGCTCACAAGACATTACCAGTCCTGACCGGAGGCGGTTATCTGCATATCTCGAAGCAGGCACCTAATCTGTTCTGTCAGCAGGCAGAAAAGGCTCTGTCACTTTTTGCATCTACCAGTCCTTCCTATTTGATCATGCAGTCTTTGGATGCTGCCAATCGATATATCACGGAAAGCTATGCAGAGAGACTGGCTGATTTTGTGGAGATGGCTGGTGAATTGAAACGAACATTGGTAGATTTCGGATACAAGCTGTTCGGAAATGAACCGCTGAAGATCACTCTTGCTCCAAAGAATCTTGGCTATACCGGAGAAGAGTTGGCTGGGATCCTTGCGAAACATCATATTGTGTGCGAATTCGCCGATCCAGATTTTGTGGTCTTCATGTTGACACCGGAGATTTCCAAAGAAGAACTGGATTATTTGGCGCAAGTCCTTTGTTCGATCCCGCGCAAGGATGCGATTGATACGAAACCGCCGATGTTATCCAAACCAGAGCAGGTTTGCTCCATTCGCGAAGCACTTTTTGCCACATCTGCTGAAGTTGCTGTTCAGGATAGCCTTGGATATGTTTTGGCCAGCACTAGAATCTCCTGTCCACCTGCAATCCCGATCGTGGTTTGTGGCGAGAGAATTGATGAAAATGCGATTCGATGTTTTGAGTATTATGGTGTGGAGATATGTCAGATTATAACTGAATAACTTTAGAAGAAACGGTGCAGAATCAAAAATTGATCCTGCACCGTAATTGCTTCCAAAAGAGTCTATTTTCGATCTAAGCGACACACAGTCTCCACATGTCCGCTCATTGGGAACATGTCCACCGGTCGCACACGCTTCACTTCATAGCCGTTTTCACAGAGATATTTCACATCTCGCGCCAGTGTAGATGAGTCGCAGCTCACATAAACAACTTTCTTTGGAGCCATTTTGAGAATGGTATCGAGACAAACGGAGTCGCAGCCTTTGCGCGGCGGATCTACAACGATCACATCTGCATATACCTGGTTCTTTTCGTACTGCTCCGGAAGAACTTCTTCTGCTTTTCCAACGAAGAATTCTACATTTTTAATTCCATTGCGCTCTGCGTTTGCGCGGGCATCGTCAATGGCTTCCGGAATGATCTCTACACCATATACTTTTCCGGCTTTCTGTGCAAGAAAAGAGGAGATGGTTCCGATTCCGCAGTAAAGATCCCAAACTGTCTCACCTCCGGAGAGATCTGCAAATTCCAATGCCGTTCCGTACAGGCGCTCTGTCTGGACCGGATTCACCTGGTAGAAAGACAGCGGAGAAATACGATATTCGATATTTCCGATCTTATCTGTAATGTAGCCCGGGCCATAGAGATTGATGATCTCCGTTCCCATGATCACATTCGTTTTTTCTTTATTAACAGAAAGAGAAATGCTGCTTACATTCATCGGAAGTTCTAACAGACGTTTCACCAGCTGCTCTGCGTGCGGAAGTTTGTTTCCGTTGATCACGAGACAGACCATCAGTTCATTGCTGGAGAAACCTTTTCTCAGCAATGCATGGCGTACTAAGCCCTTGTGCAGATTCTCATCGTATGCGCTAATCTCGAACTCTTTCATGAAATCCAGCACAACTCGAAGAAGCTCTTTATTTTCCTCACAACCAAGCAGACAATCTAATTCCGGTACCGGTATCAGAGAGTGGGTACGACCTGCGTAGAAACCAGCGATCGGCTGACCATCTTTGCCTGTTCCGATCGGAAACTGGGCTTTGTTGCGGTAGCGCCACGGATGTTCCATTCCTATGATCTGCTCCATGATGATCGGGTTCTGTGTATCTGCAGACGGTACTTCACCCGGCAGATACAGGTTCTCCAGCCCGCCGATTCTCTTCAAATGATTGTAAACTTTCTTCTCTTTAAATTTTAACTGCTCTGCATAATCCAGCTCCTGCATCTGGCAGCCACCACAGGCACGTGCCACCGGACACTTCGCCTCCACACGACCAGGTGCCGGTTCCAAAACCCGCACCAGTCTCGCAAATCCATAGTTTTTCTTCATCTTCATCGCAGATGCTTCGATCACATCCCCGATTAATGCATCTTTCACGAACCAGATATAACCGTCCAGCTTACCGATACCTGCTCCGTCCTCACTCATATCCTCGATCGTGATCACAAATTTATCATTTTTCTTTATTTCCATTAGAATTCACTCGTCTTTCTAATATTGCTCTCCATAAAACGATTGTAACCAAGCCAACCACTGTTATCACCTGCTCCACGCAAGATTTCTGTCATGGTTTCCAGCTTTGCATCTGCATTATCAGCCAGATTCAGTGCCATAGCTTCAATCAGCGCCGGTTTCTTCGGAGAACCATACTCCAGCTCACCATGATGCGCCAGTACACAATGTACCAACTCATTTTCTAACTTCTTTGGGAAACCAGGAATCTTTGCGGCTCCCTCCTGAACCATCTGTGCACCGATGATGATATGACCGATCAGCTGGCCTTCGTCCGTGTAATCATTTTCCGGGAAAGAAGAAAGTTCCTTCACTTTTCCGATATCGTGGAACATAGCAGCAGTTAAAAGCAGATCTCGATTCAAGTTTGGATACTGCTTGCTGAAATAATCGCACATTTTCACAACACTCAGAGTATGTTCCAATAATCCGCCTACAAAACCGTGGTGTACGCTCTTCGCTGCGGAATGGCTGCAAAATGCCTTCATGAATTTCTGGTCATTGATAAAATAGCTCGCTGCCAGTTTTCTCAGGTGTTCATTTTTAATGGTTGTAATGTACTGCCCCAGCTCACGGTGCATCGCATTGATATCTTTGGTGGTCATCGGGAGATAATCGCCTGGATAATATTCACCTTCATCTGCAACGCGAACACGACGGATATTTAACTGGAATGCGCCCTGGAACATGGTAACATCCGCATCAATAAAAATATAATCCATGGCGCCAAACTCTCCGATTCCCGGAGAACCCAGGTCCCAGATCTTACCGTCAATGGTTCCTGTTTTATCCTGTAATGTCACAGAACCGTACTCTTTTCCGTTTTTTGTCAGCGCAATCTGTTTTGTTTTGCAAAGATACACATCTGACACATGCATCCCTTCACGGAATGTCTCAATATATTTCATGCTAAATCTCCTTCCATTTAACTCAGGAAGCCAGGCAAAACTACCTGGCTCCGATTGTCATGTGATATTCTATCTCTTTGTAATCGTTAATTCCTTTTCTCTGAATGACCACCGTGATCTCGGCTCCACTCTCCATGTCTTCCATCACATCCTGGAAATCACGGATTGTCTTGATCTGCTCACCCTGAATCTTCGTCAGGATATCGCCATTCTGAATTCCTGTCTGGTACGCCGGACCCTCTGTGACCGATTCTGTAATATAGATGCCTTGCGGAATTCCGCCTTCCTGCATGGTCTCAGTTACTTCCTGTCCCTTAATACCGAGGTACGGGATCGAAATTCCATTGCTCAGTTTCTGCAAACTTCCTTTATATTCAGAAATGGACATAACTAATGTACCATCTGTTTCGTCTTCTGTATCAAATATAGTAGATGCCCATCCTACAAGCTGACCGGACAAATTCAGAAAGAATGTTCCTGTCGCTTTATTACACTCAATGTCTGTATAAATCACCCTTGTCTGTCCGTCTGTGGTCTGCACACCTGATGCAATGTAAGTGACACTTCCATATTTCATAGAATGAACACGACCTGCCGGACTTCCAACCGCGACAAGCAGATCACCCGTCTGCACAGAATAAGAATTACCCAGTTCCATCGGCTCGATCCACTCTATCGTCGTTGTTTCCAACTCCACCGGATTCACTCCAATCGTTGCGATTCCGGCAACAGTATCTGTCTGTTTGACCCAGGCTGCAGCGGAGGCTCCGTTTCCAAAACTGATTTTCAGCGCGTCTGCATCTTCAATCGCCTGTTCTCCGGTCAGGATTACAATCTCTCCGGAATTCACTGCAAGGATCACACCTGCAAACTCTCCTGTGCTCTCCACCGGATTATCAAACCAGTCTTTTTGATGCTTTACAGCAGAGACTGTAACGATACTCTTATCCGCATCTTTTCCGATTCCGGTAATAACCTGATTAAACGCCTTCACCTTCTCGGTTGTCCAACCATCCTGTTTCAGTTCTTCACGAATCATTCTTCGAATGACTTCTGTATCATTTTCCGGATTATATTCCGGTTCTGGCTGAGTTTCCGGAGCCGTTGGTTCCATCGTCTCCATTGTCGCCGTCATATCCGGCTCCGTATCTTTTTCAATAGTAATCGGAGTATTTGGAGCTGTCGTTTCTTTTCCAAAATATTTTTCCGCAAACGGAATTGAAATAACAAAGCTAACCGCCGAAACAATTCCCAAAATAACCGCAAAAAGAACAAGGCAGAATGCTCTTCCTGCCCTACGGCTTTTCTTTTCTTTCGGTTTTACGATTGTTTCTCGCATAAAATTCTTTTCATTTGGCGAACCTGTCATTCTCTTACAGCTCCTCTCCTCATCATTATAATTTTTTTATGGGTTTTATGCAAGGAAAAAGTGTAACCCCAGGGATAAAAAGTCAGATTTTGCATAAATCAGCGCACAAAAAGTCCGTATAGCATTGTCGTCTGCTTTATGGTATACTCGTATCGTATAAGAAAGGATTTATGTGTATGAATCAGAAAGTTTTTAAAACATTAGAATACTACAAGATTATAGAGAAACTGACCGACTACGCAGCATCCGAACCAGGCAAAAAACTTTGCCGTGAGTTGGAACCATCTGCGGATTTTGATGAAATCGTCCAGAACCAGACGGAGACGGCTGATGCGGTAAACCGTGTGCGTATGAAGGGAAACCTTTCTTTTGCAGGCGTTCATGATGTGCGTGACTCTCTGAAACGTCTGGAGATTGGGAGTTCTTTGAGTATTCATGAGCTTCTTTCCACCAGTTCTCTCCTGACATGTGCAAACCGTGCGAAAGCTTATGGACGCCATGCAGAAAATACAGAACTTCCGGATGATTCTCTGGATGGTATGTTCCGTGCATTGGAGCCGTTGACTCCGATCAACAGTGAGATCACCCGCTGTATCATTTCCGAAGAGGAAGTAGCTGACGATGCCAGCCCGGGTCTCCGCCAGGTTCGCCGTCAGATGAAAGTCATCGCAGACCGCGTGCACACACAGCTGAATTCCATTTTAAATTCCAGCCGTAATATGCTGCAGGATGCTGTTATTACCATGCGAGACGGTCGTTACTGTCTTCCGGTCAAGGCCGAGTACAGAAGCCAGTTCAATGGTATGATCCACGACCAGTCCTCCACAGGATCCACATTATTTATGGAGCCGATGGCCATCATTAAGCTGAACAATGAAATGCGGGAACTGGAGATCAAGGAACAGAAGGAGATCGAGATCATCCTCGCCTCCCTGAGTCTGGATCTGGCTCCGTATATTGAGCAGATTACCATGAACTATGAACTCCTCGCAAAACTGGATTTTATTTTTGCGAAAGCGGCCCTTGCAAAACATTATAATTGTTCCAAACCAAAGTTCAACAAGCGCGGTTATATCAATATCAAAGACGGTCGTCATCCTCTTCTGGATCCGAAAAAGGTGGTTCCGATCAATGTTTATCTTGGAAAAGATTTCGATCTTCTGATCGTGACCGGTCCGAATACGGGTGGTAAAACGGTTTCCTTAAAGACTGTAGGTTTATTCACCCTGATGGGTCAGGCAGGTCTCCAGATTCCGGCCTTCGACGGTTCGGAACTGGCAGTATTTGATGAAGTGTTTGCAGATATCGGTGACGAGCAGAGCATTGAACAGAGCTTAAGTACTTTCTCCGCTCATATGACGAATATTGTAAAGATTCTCGACAAAGCAGACAGCAATTCTCTCTGCCTGTTCGATGAACTTTGTGCCGGAACCGATCCGACAGAAGGTGCTGCGCTTGCGATTGCGATCCTGTCCTTCCTTCACAATATGAAATGCCGTACCATGGCAACCACTCACTACAGTGAACTGAAGGTATTCGCCCTGACAACCAGCGGTGTGGAAAATGCCTGCTGTGAATTCAACGTAGAAACCCTGAGCCCGACTTACCGCCTTCTGATCGGTATTCCGGGTAAGAGTAATGCCTTTGCGATTTCCAAGAAACTTGGACTTGCCGAATATATCATTGACGATGCAAAGGGCAGACTTGAGAGCAATGACGAGCAGTTTGAGGACCTGCTTGCAAATCTTGAAGCCAGCCGTGTAACTATTGAGCGCGAGCGTGCAGAGATCGCAGAGTACAAATCTGAGATTGCACGTTTGAAGAAAAATCTTGAACAGAAAGAGGACCGTCTCGACGAGCGTAAGGAAAAGATCATCCGCAGCGCCAATGAAGAGGCGCAGAAAATCCTCCGCGAGGCGAAGGAAACTGCAGATCAGACCATCAAGCAGATCAACAAACTGGCTCAGGGTGCCGGTTCTGGAAAAGGAAAAGAGCTGGAAGCTGAGCGTACCAAGATCCGTGAAAAACTGGATAAAGTCGACAAGAACTTAAGTCTTAAGAATGAAAAAGGTCCGAAAAAGATGATCTCTCCGAAGAAGATCAAGATCGGTGACGGAGTGAAGGTTCTCTCTATGAATCTGAAAGGTACTGTAAGTACTCTTCCGGATGCCAACGGAAATCTCTTCGTTCAAATGGGTATCATGCGTTCCCGCGTGAATATTAAAGATCTGGAAATGCTGGATGAGCAGGCAGTTTCCGGACCGGGTCTGGAAAATCTGAAACGCACCAACAACACGGGCAGCGGTAAGATTAAGATGTCCAAGTCCTTCTCCGTATCTCCTGAGATCAACCTGATCGGTATGACCGTAGACGAGGCCATCCCGGTGCTGGACAAATACCTGGATGACGCATACCTGGCGCATCTTCCAAACTGCCGTGTGGTACACGGCCGCGGAACCGGCGCATTAAAGGCCGGCGTCCACAGACATTTAAAGAAACTAAAATATGTAAAGGAATTCCGTCTGGGCGACTTCGGCGAAGGCGACACAGGCGTGACCATTGTAACATTCAAGTAAAGGAGGTTATTCCAAATGGTTGATAAGCAGAGAATCCTGATCGTAGACGACGATGCCAACATCGCGGAACTGATCTCTCTTTATCTGATGAAAGAATGCTATGAAACTATGATCGTCGGTGACGGCGAATCTGCTCTTCGCGAGTTTCCTAATTTCAAACCAAATCTGGTCCTCTTGGATCTGATGCTTCCGGGAATCGATGGATACCAGGTCTGCCGAGAGCTGCGTATTTCCTCTCAGGTTCCGATCATCATGCTCTCCGCAAAGGGTGAGATTTTCGACAAAGTTCTTGGTCTGGAACTTGGCGCTGACGATTACATGATCAAACCATTTGATTCCAAAGAGCTGGTTGCCCGCGTAAAGGCCGTTCTCCGCCGTTATCAGACTGCTCCGGCTCCGGCAGTTTCTGCCCCGAAGCAGCAGGGCGAGTTCGTGGAGTATCCGGATCTGGTCGTAAACCTGACCAACTACTCCGTCCTCTACAAAGGACGCTCCGTTGATATGCCGCCGAAGGAATTGGAACTTCTCTATTTCCTGGCTGCATCTCCGAATCAGGTGTTCACCCGCGAACAGCTTCTGGATCATATCTGGGGCTACGAATACATTGGCGACACCAGAACGGTTGACGTACACATCAAGCGTCTCCGTGAAAAAATCAAAGACAACGACTACTGGTCCCTGGCCACTGTTTGGGGTATCGGTTATAAATTCGAGGTCAAACGATGACAAAATCTCTCTACAGTAAATTTATCCTTGGATATTTGCTGTTCGGTCTTTTGGGGTTCATTGTAATCGCGACCTTTTCTTCCCATGTCACGGAACTGTATCTGGTCGAAGAAATGGCCAATACCATGTACGATGAAGCCAACCTTCTGGCCTCCACATACAGCGATATCTATCAGGGAAAAAATGTCAGTCTGACAACGGCAAAACCTCAATTGGATGCTGTTGCTACTTATTTAAAAACACAGGTTTGGGTGATCGATGACCGTGGAATGGTCATTGCTGAGACCGCTCCAGAAACCCACGTAGGAATGCTGGTCAATGGCTTCGATCCTACAGCGGGCGGAAGTAATTATTACATGACTGGACAGTTCTGGGGCGCATTTGACGCTCCTGTCCTCTCCGTTCTGGCTCCGATCACCGGAAACTTTAACACCTACGGATACGTGGTTGTACATCTTCCGATGGCTCAGGTTACTGCTCAGCAGAATGAAATCCTGAATATTGTATACGTGACTTCAGCAATTATTTTCCTGCTTTCACTGATCATTCTTCTGGTTTTCACGAAGATTGTTTACATTCCGCTGAAACGCATTACCACAGGAGCCAAAGAATATGCCGACGGAAATCTGGATTATACCATCAATGTTGATTCCACTGACGAGATGGGTTACCTGGCCAATACGTTAAACTATATGTCCGATGAGTTGAACAAACTGGAAGAATATCAGCGTTCCTTCATCGCCAATGTCTCCCATGACTTCCGTTCTCCACTTACTTCTATCAAGGGTTACCTGGAAGCAATCCTGGACGGAACCATTCCTCCGGAACTATATGATAAGTATCTGAATATCGTCATTGCGGAAACAGAACGTCTGAACAAGCTGACTCAGAGCATGCTGGCTATCAGTTCCATGGACAGCAAGGGCTTTCTCTCACGAAGCAATTTCGATATTAACCGTGTGATCAAAGATACTGCTGCTTCTTTCGAAGGAACATGCAATGCCAAAAGCATTGTCCTGGATCTGACATTCAGCGATGATATACAAATTGTTTATGCGGACTTAGGAAAGATCCAGCAGGTACTTTACAACCTGATCGACAACGCAATCAAATTCAGCCATCCGGATTCCGTGATCTTCATTCATTCACATGTACGGTATGGAAAGGTCTTCATTTCGGTCAAAGATACAGGTGTAGGAATTCCGAAGGAAAGCATCAATAAAATCTGGAACCGGTTCTACAAATCGGATATTTCCAGGGGTAAAGACAAGAAAGGAACCGGACTTGGTCTGGCAATCGTAAAAGATATCATCCAGGCTCACGGAGAAACCATTGATGTTGTCAGCACACAGGATGTCGGCACTGAATTTATTTTTACATTACCGAAACCGGGCAGCTCTCTTTAAGGGCTGCCCTTTCTTTGATTTTCAAGTAACTTCTCAGTCTTCACAATTTACAAAGTTCCCAATATGTGGTAATGTAGTAATGAAAACGTGATGGTGCAGAAATCAGAACCCGATTTCTGATGAACGAAAGGATTTATTATGAGTTTACCAGAGAAGAAAGTAAAACAATTGATCGATTTAATGAACTCCATGTCTTCCGCAAACATTCCGGCGAAAAAACCGATCCTTGAAATGTTTGATCTCGCTATGGACGAAAAGACATTAGACTACCTGATCGCAATGGGTACCAAACCACATACAGTCGGTCAGTTAAGAAACGGTTACCACAAGATGTACGGTGGCACAAAAGAGGATTGGGAAGCATTCTGGAAAGAGATTCTTGTAATGGCATTTGTTCATCCACACAGTGAGGAGGAGCGCCACTTATACGAGTTATCTCCAATCTTCCCGGGCTGGATCGAGTTTGCCACAGGCGGTCCGCTGACAGAAAAGCGCGCTGCTGTTATCAATAAGTTCGTAGAGTTCTGGGGCGTATTAAGAACGATGAATGTTCTTCCGATGCGTTTCTTAAACGATCACAAAACTGCGAATCTCGGAAAGCAGGGGGTTCCGCCGCGTACTTCCGTATATGTGAGCGAAGGTAATTTAAAAGAAGTGGCTCTGAACAAGCCGCTTACCTCCGAACAACAGACACTCCCGGCCGGCGAAGTTTACAAGCTGATCGAAAAATATGGTGATGAGCTGGCTATCATGAACTGCTTCTGCCGTCAGTATAAAAATATCAACGACCTGGATCCGTGTGAGAACGGTCTTCCGCTTGAAACATGTATGTCCTTCGGTGCGATCAGCACACAGATGGTAGAAAACGGTGGTGCACGCCGCATTACAAAGGAAGAGGCGATCGAGATGTTAGCTTCCTTCGAGGAAAAAGGCTGTATCCACACTACATTCCACTATGCGAACAATGCGGATAAAGATGAAATGGTAATCTGCAACTGCTGTACAGACTGCTGTCTCCTTTACAGCCGCTGGAAAACCGGTTCTCTCAGCAAGATCTACACTCGCTCTTTCTACAGCCCGAAGATGATCGATGAAAGCAAGTGCGTCGGCTGTAATATCTGCGGAAAATACTGCCCGACTGAGGCTACATATTATGATAAGAAAGCAAAGAAACTTGTTTTCAATTACGAGAAATGTATCGGCTGTGGCCAGTGCGTGAACCAGTGTAAATTTGACGTTCGTGAGATGGTAAAGGACGAACGTGATGTCTTTGTTAAAACAAAGAATCCGAAAAAACTGTAATCCGGAGGCAACATTATGCATGAAGGAGCTGTCTGCCGTGAGATCATGGACATTGTATCAGAAGCGGCAATTGAAAATGACATTCAAAAAATTTATGAGATCGTGATTTCTGTCGGTCCGTATTCCTGCCTTCATGAAGGCCAGCTGAACTTCTATTTTGATGTCATGAAAAAAGAGACCATTATGGAAGAGGCTGTGATCCGTCTGGAACCGGACGACACTCTGACCGGAACGTCTCAGATGTATGTAAAGACATTTCGTGGAGAATAGATATGAAAACAATTACTGTAAACAAAAATGTATTAAGCAAAAACGATGAAATCGCCGCAAGAAACCAGAGTGCCCTGACGGCACGTGGAATCCGCATGTTCAACCTTCTTGGCTCTCCGGGTTCCGGAAAGACGACTCTCTTGGAGAATGCCCTCGCACATGCGAAGGTAGATAAGAGCAAAATCGCTGTAATCGAAGGTGACCTGTTCACAGATTTCGATGCGAAGAGAATGGATGAGATCGGAATCCGCACCATCCAGCTCAACACGGAAGGTGCCTGCCATCTGGAAGCTGATATGGTGGAATGTGGAATCAAAGAATTAAATCTCGATGGTGTTGAAACTCTCATCGTGGACAATATCGGAAATCTGGTTTGTACCGCCTCCTTCTCTCTCGGTGAGCATCACAGAATCGCTGTGACAAGCGTAACAGAAGGAAATGATAAACCATTAAAATATCCGAAGCTGTTCCAGACAGCTGACTATGTTGTGATCAACAAGATCGATCTGCTTCCGTTTACAAACTTCGATGTGGATCGTTTTACTGCAGACGTTCACAGCCTGAATCCGAATGCAAAAGTATTTGTATGCTCCGCATTTAAAGGCGACGGTATGGACGCAATTGTAGATATATTCACAAATCATGAATAATTCCATTAAAAAAGTACCTCAAACTCTGAGGTACTTTTTTATCTGCAGTTACAGTTCCATAAACTGCTCTGCACCACGTCTCAATAATTTTCCAATCAGTAAACAGAGCACAGCTGCTGTCAATGCCATCGCTGCTGTCAGACACTTGGTTACCGGATCTCCCATCAAACGCATCATCGCACAAACAATCGCAAGAATGATCAGCATCACCCACGGTGCAAAAGTCGCTACGATAACACTCATGTTCTGCTTTACAGCCTGAGCTTCATTGGTCCAACTGAGGTTCGGGAACCTCAAATTACAAAGGAGGCCGACAATCGCACAGAATAACACGAATTCCACGGTTGCAACAATCATATACAACATTGTCACCGGATCGGTTCCGCCGGAAACAGCAAAAGATACCGCACAGAATACAGCCGGAACTGCTGTGATCGCCATATGCACACCGATTTTTGCCTTGAAAATCTGCCATGGAGAAATCGGAAGCACTTTCAGCATCCAGATATATTTACCCTCCAGCGAGATGGAGCTTGCTGTGATCGTATTCATTGCTGCCATCATGAGCACAACCATCATGGCCACCAGCGGATAATTCTCATCCGGGCCGTTGGACATACCCATAAAGGCTGTAATGATCCACTCACCGGCAAAGAAACAGGTCACACCCATAACGATCAACATGATCGAACCAAGTGCACAGCTCATCATACTAATGGAGCTGGATGTAAAGCGGCGGAATTCTTTCTTAAACAATGCCATCGCCGGAGTATCGGATTTATCAGATTTCGTCTTTGTTTTTCTTCTGGCCACAACCTGAGTCTTCGCTGCCAACTCAACGAAGTTGGAGGAAACCAGGCTCACCACAAGAGCCATGATCGCTCCCATCAATGCTACGTAGATCACTAAAGCGATTGGATTACCTGCAGATGCAAGTCCCATCTGATAAAACGGGAATAATGCGATCTTCATCACACCGCCGACCACATCCGCATTGGCAATGATCAGGTTGATATAGTTATAAAGGTTCCAGTAAACATAATAGAATACTGCGATGAATGCCAGAGAAGTAAATACACTAAAGATCGCTTTCTGGTGGATCTTTGAATTGATTACCGCAGACAGCCAACCGATCAGGCAGGATACTGTCACTGCAATGACAGGCATGAGCAGCACTGCCACAACCTGGAATAATATCGCCCAGATCGGAGCGTTGCCAACCACCAGGTACACCAGAAAAGCCGGGAACATAACCATAACCTCAAAGATACCGCTCACGAGATAAATCATCGCAATACGAACAAATACGATCATCCACTGCGGGATCGGTAAAGACAGCAGGAATTCGTTGTCCCTGGCGTGGTAGATCGTAGAGTTTGCTGTAAACAAACTGCCGGATACACCAATAAATGTCGCCATGATACCCATCAGGGCAAAATACATCCAGTCATTTCCGGCCTCTACCAACGGCTGACAAAGACTTACAGAAACACTGTAGAATACACGGAACACCAAAATAAACAAATAAAAGCCCAGGAGCAGATAAATCATCATGCGGATGGAGAAAAACCCCTCTTTTAATGGCTTGCCACCCAGCATGTTGGAGATCAGCTCTGAAACCTGTTTTTTAAACAGCGTGATCAGCATGATTTCCCTCCAGTTCCATGAATACTTCTTCCAGAGATGCATCACCCTTTACTTCGTCCATTGTACCGGAGCGAACCAGTTTACCGCCGCGAATGATCGCAACCTTATCACAAAGCTTTTCTGCAACTTCCAGAACGTGAGTGGAGAAGAAGATGGATTTTCCCTCATTGCAGACTTCGCGCATCAATGTCTTCAATGTATAGCTGGCCTTCGGATCCAGACCGACAAACGGCTCATCCATAATGATCAGCTGCGGTTCATGCATCAGTGCACCGATCAGTGCCAGTTTCTGTTTCATACCATGGGAATAGGAAGAAATCGGCTGTGCCAGATCATCCCACAGACCGAACAGTTCCGCATATTTCTGGATGTTGGACCAACGGATCGTCGATTCCACCTGGAAAATATCACCCACAAACTTCAGATACTGGTAACCGGTCATGTACTCATAAAGCTCCGGGTTATCCGGAATGTATGCAATCTTTGCTTTGCAGGCAAGCGCATTTTCCTTTACCGAAATCCCATCAACGAAAATCGCACCTTCGTCAAAGTTGTGGATACCACACACTGCCTTGATCGTTGTAGTCTTACCTGCACCGTTGTGTCCGATGAAACCAAAAATCTCACCTTTCTTAATATGAAGAGACAAATCATCTACCGCGAGCTTTTCGCCGTAATATTTTTTAACCTCACCTGCAACCTGCATAGAAAGATTTGTTCT
>JAZOVL010000154.1:0-2146 GCA_045658685.1 Pilosibacter sp. | reverse complement strand
ATCATTGCCATTCTTGTGTATCGATTACTGTAATATAAAAAACGCGCTGACAGAAGGTACTTGGAGAGCTGGAAGGTCAGGTGCAGGATGAATTACAAAAAAGAAGATAGAAACAACGGAAAGACAATGAAATCATTACCGGAATCGGAGCGCCCGTATGAGAAAGCGTCTGAGTACGGTGTGGAAAGTCTGTCGGATGCAGAGCTTTTGGCTGTGATCCTTCGGACAGGAACCAAAGACAAATCAGCCAGGGATCTGGCTGAAGAAATATTGAAGCTGGGAATTCCTTCGGGACTTCCCGGCCTTCTTCATCACTCGCTGGCAGATTATAAAGAGATTCGTGGGATTGGAGCGGTAAAGGCGATCCAATTATCCTGTATCGGAGAACTTTCCAAACGAATCTGGAAATCAGCAAAAATCACCAGTGAACTTGTATGTAGGAATCCTTCTGTCATTGCGGAGTATTATATGGAAGAAATGCGCCATAAAGAACAGGAGTTCCTGAAAATGCTGATCTTGAATACCAAAAATGTTCTTATGAAGGATATTGACATTTCTAAAGGAACGGTAAATGCTTCTCTTGCTACTCCGAGAGAGATTTATATTGAAGCGCTCAAATACCGTGGTTCCTGTGTTATTTTACTTCATAATCACCCAAGTGGAGACCCAACACCGAGCAATGACGACTGCCTTTTTACAAAACGGGTGGCAGAAGCGGGAAAGCTTATAGGGATTTCACTGTTAGATCATATCATTATAGGAGACAACACCTATGTGAGCCTGAAAGAACGGGGAATATTATAACAATGAAAAATACCAGATATTTTTTAATCGGTTTATCTATATTTTGTATCTGTATGATCGGTATCACTTCTTTAAAGGGAAGTCTGCTGAATCCATTGAGGAGTGCGGTTGGTTATGTTCTGGTTCCGATTCAGTCCGGAGTCAATGCGGTTGGTGGAAGCATTTATGAAGAAGCCAGTAATGTACGTGAGTTAAAAACTGCATTAGAAGAAAATAAACGTCTGCAGGCACGTGTGGATGAACTGACAGAAGAAAATACCAGACTTCGTGCGGAACAGTTGGAATTGGAACGACTTAGAAAACTTTATGAGTTAGATACCCAGTATATGCAGTACAACAAGGTCGGAGCGAGGATCATTGCGAAGGATACCTGCTCCTGGTTTTCTGTATTCCGTATTGACAAAGGTTCTGACGATGGAATCAAAGAGGATATGAATGTCATTGCAGGCGGCGGTCTGGTCGGAATTGTGACGGACGTGGGAGCAAATTATGCGACAGTTCGTTCTATTATCGATGACTCCAGCGAAGTCAGTGCGATGGCGCAGCAGTCCGGAGATACCTGTATCGTTTCCGGAGATCTGAAGCTCTATAATGAAGGAAGATTAAATCTGGGATATATGGAAAAAGATGATGATATCAAAGACGGTGATATGATCGTAACATCCAATATAAGTGGAAAATTCCTTCCGGGTATTCTGATTGGATATGCAACAGATATCACAGTAGATTATAGTGACAACCTTACGAAATCCGGTTATGTGATCCCGGTTGCACAGTTCGACCGTCTGCAGGAAGTATTGGTAATTACGGATTTAAAGGATGCGGGGCCTGAAATAAATGAATAACAACATCAAACGTATTGGAATCAATCTTCTTTTGATTGTGCTTGCATTTACTGTGCAGACATGCGTATTTCCGCTGATTCCGTTTCTGGCAGTATACCCAAATCTGCTGCTGATCCTGATTTTCTCTTTTGGATTCATTAGAGGCAGTAATTCAGGCATCTGTTATGGTCTGGTTGCAGGTCTGCTCCTGGATCTTTCCTCGGGAGGCGCATTGGGATTCTATACCTTATTCTATATTTGGGTGGGGTATGTCAATGGAATCTGTACGAAATATTATTATGAAGATTATATTACACTGCCGCTGGTCCTCTGTGTGTTAAATGAATTCTCATACAATCTGTATTTGTATGTGTTTGGGTTTCTGGTACGCGGAAGACTGAGTTTTGGTTATTACCTGGTAAACATTATTTTACCGGAAACTATTTTTACCGTTGAAACCACTCTGATCGTTTACAGGCTTTTCTTGTTTATCAGCCCTAAGTTAGAAGAGATGGAAA
>JAZOVL010000153.1:0-3539 GCA_045658685.1 Pilosibacter sp. | reverse complement strand
TCTGGAACTTCCCAAATTTACACTGGTCGGAGCGACAACGAGAGCCGGACTTTTGACGGCACCGCTTAGAGACAGATTTGGCGTAGTTCAGAGAATGGATTTTTATTCTCCGGAAGAACTTAGCATCATTGTAAAACGTTCTGCCAATGTGCTTGGTGTGGATATCGAGGACAGCGGAGCGTATGAAATTGCGAGACGATCCAGAGGAACACCTCGTCTTGCAAACCGTTTACTGAAGCGTGTGCGCGATTTTGCACAGGTGAAATACGACGGAGTGATCACAAAAGAAGTGGCGGATTTTGCATTGGATATTCTGGATGTGGACAAGCTTGGACTGGACAACAACGACAGAACCATTCTTCTGACATTGATCCAGAAATTTGGTGGTGGTCCGGTTGGACTGGATACTATGGCAGCGGCCATTGGAGAGGATGCGGGAACGCTGGAAGATGTTTATGAGCCGTATCTATTGATGAACGGACTGATCAACCGTACTCCGCGAGGCCGTATGGCAACGGAGCTTGCGTACCGTCATCTTGGAATTGCGAAAGAATAAAACATAATTATGATTTGACATAGATTTTAGGAATCAGGAGTTACAGACAATGGATAAAAAGAATTATACAGAAGTACTGATCGACGGAAATATTTATACATTGGGCGGATCTGAGGAGCAGGAGTATCTTCAGAAAGTTGCAGCATATATCAATCAGAAAATTGGTATTTTAAAGGCGCAGCCGGGCTTTACAAGACAGAATAAAGATTATCAGGAAGTGATGATCTATCTGAATCTGGCCGACGATTATTTCAAGACTCTTCAGGAGGCGAAGATGCTCCGTGCCCAGAAAAACGATCTGGAAAAGGAAATTTACAGCCTGAAGCATGAACTGATCGGTGTTCAGATGAAATTGGATGCCCAGATGGAGAAGAATGAGAAGTAGTTTCAAGGCTGCCGCATATAGTTATGCTGCGGCCTTTCGTACCCTTATAGTTCTGTGTATGTAAAAGGTTTCGCTTCAGATACACAGTGTGGATAAACAGATGGAGGAAAATATGGGAAAGAGGAATGTGGAGATTCTTGCACCTGCGGGATCCTTTGAAAGCATGGTTGCGGCGGTCAATGCCGGTGCAGATGCGGTATATATTGGAGGAAGCCGCTTTGGAGCCAGAGCATATGCCAACAATCTGGACGAAGAGATGATGATCCGTGCCATTGACTATGTACATTTACATGGGGCGAAAATTTACATGACGGTCAATACTCTGGTGAAAGAGAAGGAACTATCGGATCTATATGATTATTTAAAACCGTATTATGAAGCCGGACTGGACGCTGTGATCGTTCAGGATCTGGGTGTATTCCATTATGTTCGTGAGCATTTTCCGGAGATGGACATTCATGTAAGCACCCAGATGACTGTAACCGGAAAGTACAGTGCAGCCAAATTAAAAGAAATGGGTGCTGTGCGCGTGGTTCCGGCACGTGAATTGACCTTAGAAGAGATTCGTGAGATTTACGATGAGACGGGGCTGGAAATTGAAACCTTTGTTCATGGTGCCCTTTGCTATTGTTATTCCGGACAGTGCCTGTTTTCCAGCCTGATCGGAGGAAGAAGCGGAAACCGCGGACGGTGTGCACAGCCGTGTCGTCTGCCGTTCGACGTTGTGCGTGACGGAAGATATATCAATAAGAAAAATGAAAAATATGTGCTTAGTTTGAAGGATCTATGCACGTTAGATCTGATCCCGGACATTCTGGAAGCAGGCGTATGTTCCTTAAAGATTGAAGGCCGCATGAAGAGTCCGAGATACACAGCCGGTGTTGTGAGTGTATATCGTAAATATGTGGATATGTATTTAAAGAACGGTCGAAACGGATATAAAGTAGATCCGGCAGACAAGCGTATGCTGTTGGATCTGTTTGATCGTGGTGGTCAGACTGACGGATTCTATCGTATGCACAACGGTCGTGATATGGTTGTCTTGAAAGAGAAACCTGCGTTCCGTGAAGGAAATCAGGAACTGTTCGATCGTCTGGACCGTATGTATGTAGATGCAGTTAAAAAAGAAAAGATCAAAGGAACGGCGTATTTTGAGGTTGGAAAACCGGCCAGATTGACATTAAGTGCAGAATTGACAGGAAGAGCGGCTGAAAATGAAAAGTATGCTGCCAAGTCTGCAAGCGCTGCTTCCATCATCTGTTGGGTAGATGGAGATGTGGTTGAGGAAGCGAAGAATGCTCCGATGGATGAGGCAAGAATCCGCAAGCAGCTCCAGAAGACTGGAGATTCTCCGTTTGAGTTTGAAAAACTGGATATTACGATCAAAGGCAATGTTTTCGTACCGGTTCAGGCTTTAAACTCCATGAGACGAGAGGCACTAGAAGGACTTGAAAAAGAGCTGTTACAGGGTCATAAACGCCAGAGTCACATTTTATCCAGTCACATGGCAAGTACAGAAGTTGTTCTGGAAGATTCTATCGAAAAGAAGGAGTTCAGTGCACTTGTAAACAGCAAAGAGCAGTTTGAGGCTGTGTTTGGACGTATCGCTGAGTGGAAACAGACGAAAGACAATGCTGCATATAGCATTTATCTTGCATCGGAAGAGTTTGATGCAAATGACTGGAAGAAATTTGCAGACCGCTGTCATGCTGCAGGCATCTATTGTTATCTGATGCTTCCAAGAATTTTCCGTACGCATGCAGAACGATATTTCCTCAAAAATCTGGAACTTTTAAAGAGTGCTGGATTTGATGCGTTTGGTGTTGCAGCTATGGAAGAGCCGGGATTTATGCAGAAATATGTTCCGGATGCGAAGTTATACTTTGACCATGGCATGTATACATTTAACTCTGTAGCATCTGGTATGATGCTGGAGTATGGTGCTTCCAGAAAAACAGTTCCTGTGGAATTAAACGGACGTGAGATTGTGGAACGCGGTGGAAACGATGAGATAATTATTTATGGTTACCTCCCGATGATGGTTTCTGCAAACTGTATTCGAAAGACAACGGAAGGATGCAGTGGAAAGCCGGAGATTCTGTTCTTAAAGGACCGAAAAGGAAAAGAGATGCCGGTACGGAACCAGTGCCGCTTCTGTTATAATACGATTTACAATGAAAGTCCGATGTCTCTCCTTGGTCTGGCGGAAGAGGTGGAACGATTCCAACCGTCTGTACTTCGTCTGAATTTTACCATTGAAGACCGGGCTGAAACAGAAAATATCCTGGCTGCATTCCATGCAGAGTATATGGAAGGTAAAAAAGCAGCACCATTAGTAAATTTCACCCGCGGACATTTTAAACGCGGAGTAGAGTAGGTGATAGATTGACAAATCTGATCGTGGAGATTTCCAGGTATCTGATTATTTTATTAGTCGCGATTTACACATATTACAATTTCCGGTTCTTCTCCATGCATAATGAGGAGGACCGGAACTATGCATGCAACCGACAATTAGTCTGTATGTTTATGCTGCACTTTCTGGCGAATCTGCTGATCGTGTTAAACACAAAGTCAGAAGAGCTGATTTTGTTTTAT
>JAZOVL010000152.1:0-10203 GCA_045658685.1 Pilosibacter sp. | reverse complement strand
GTTGCTATGTATTACTGGAAACAGACCGCACTGGCACTGGTATTTGTTGTTCTCTTCTTCGGAAGTTTATTGATCTTTTTACCACTGACACTTCCGATTATTGTACTGATTGGATTTTCCGCAATTGCACTTGCGGCTGCGATGGCACACACGGAGATGCCTTATTAAAAAGTCTTTTCCGTTATATGTAATATTTCTCCATTCTGTTAAAAATCCCGCCGGATTGATGTCCGACGGGATTTCTATTCACTTTCGTGAAATTTATGCTGTTGTGTAGTTATCGAAATAACCCTGGATGAGAATGATTGGAGTACCCTTATCACCGGAACCGGATGTAAGGTCACATAAAGAACCAATCAGATCTGTTAACTGTCTCGGAGTTGTACCCTGAGAAGCCATGTTGCCAACCAGGTTGTCCTGTTTTGCTTTGATGCTGTTGGAGATCGCTTCTTTTAACTCAGCACCGCTTAAGTTAGCGAAATCGTTGTCAGCAAGGTATTTTAACTTCAGCTCGTTCGGTGTACCGATGAGACCGTCTGTGAATGCCGGGGAAACAACCGGGTCAGCTAACTCCCAGATCTTACCCTGCGGATCTTTGAACGCACCGTCTCCATATACCATAACTTCTACAAGCCTGCCTGTCTTCTCTAAGAGTTTGTTCTGGATCTCAACAACGAGGTCTTTGCACTCCTTCGGGAAGAGTTTGATCTTATCTTCTGTGGACTTGTTGGAGCCGAGTAAACCGTACTTCTCATTGTAACCGCTGCCGTTTACAGAGGATGTAAGGATATCGTCAAGACCGCAAACTACTTTTGCACCAGCTGCCTTTAAGATACGTTTTGTACGTACTCTTGTATGGATATCGCAGTTGATGATGCAGTCTGTGTAGTTTAAGATTGTCTTAGCCTGGTTTGCAAAGATAACCTCTACTTCTGCACCTGCTTCTTTTACAAGGTTCATGTAGTAGTCAACGTAGTCAACGCCTGTGAACTCGTGTACATTCTCACCGAATAACTCACGGTACTTTTCTAATGTAAGAACATCAGAGTACGGGTTAATGCCAGCTTCGTCAAGCTGATCATAAGTTAATAATGCGTTACCAACTTCATCGCTCGGATAGCTTAACATTAAAACAACTTTCTTGCAGCCCATCGCGATACCTTTTAAGTTGATCGCAAAACGGTTACGGGAAAGAATCGGGAAGATTACGCCAACAGTCTCTCCGCCTAATTTTGCCTTTACGTCAGCAGCGATGTCTTCTACGGAAGCGTAGTTACCCTGCGCACGTGCAACGATAGACTCTGTAATACCGATAACGTCTCTGTCTCTTAACTCAAATCCTTCACTCTGTGCAGCTGCTAATACGCTGTCAACTGTAATATCTACAAGATTGTCACCTTCGCGAATGATTGGACAACGAATGCCTCTAGAAATTGTTCCAACTAATCTTTCCATTATTTTTCTCCCATCAGTGGTATCAAAATTTTCGTTTTTATTGTACCACATTTTTCGCAAATTACAAAGCAAAACAACACGATTCTATTAGAAATTTATTTAATTTTTCTTATAAAAAAGTTGACTTTTATTAATTTTGTCCTGTTTTTTCATAAGTACTGCTAAAAAAGCTCTTATTTGGAGAATCCTGCCAGACCAAATGCTGCCGGACCGCCGTGGGTTGTGATCACGCCTGCAGCCTGAACCCAGGTATAATTTTCAAATCCACATTCCCTCACAGCCGCCTCAATGCTCTCGCAAACGTCACTGCTGATACCGACTGTCTGAACCAGCCAGAGATGATCTCTCTTCAGATTGTAGAGTTCTGCATAGTCTTTTACAAGCTGAGCAGCCACTTTTGTCATCTTACCGCGATATTTCTTTGTGGCTGTCAGTTTGCCGTCGAGGAGCTCAATGGTTGGATGAATATTGAGGATACGGCTTCCAAGGTAAGCTGCATTGCTCACACGGCCGCCTGCACGAAGGAATTCCAGATTGTCCGGCATAAAGCACATCTTCGCACGATCGATCAGCTCGTTGGCTTTTGCAATGGCTTCCTCAATGGTCATATCCGGATTGGCTTCTAAAATCTTTGCCATCTCAATAACAATGTTGCTGATACCAACGGACACCTGTTTTGTATCAACAAAGTGAATATAGTCACGGCCCTCGCCTGCGATCACACCACTCTGGTAAGAACATGTGGTAACTGCAGAATATGCAAGATAAAGAATCTGAGCCTCCGGAAATCTCTCATGGATCTCATCGTAGATCGGAGTAAAATCCTCCGGAACACTTCCGCTTGTTGTTGGAAGCTTTCCTGTTTCTTTATAATACTCACGGATCTCCTCCGCATTAAATGTCATATCATCAACTGTTTTATCGCCAAATGTTACATGCATCGGAACAATATAAATACCATACTTTGCTGCAAGTTCCGGTGTCATATCAGATCCGGTTTCTGTCATTAGAATAATCTTTTTCATGGAACTTCTCCTTTAATTTGATTCTCAAAACACATCCTCATTCTACATTGTCTCCACAGTCATGTCAAGCAGTTATAATAACTACATTACATTTTCTTAAATACCAAATCCGACATTTAAAAAGGCAACCCTCGCATGGATTGCCTTTTATCAATATTATTCTATCAATTTTTTCAACTTTTCAAGGCGTGCAAGTGCCTCGTCCAATGTCTTCTCTTCTCTTGCAAAATGGAGACGGATCAGATGATTTACTTCCTCTCGGAAGAAACTGGATCCCGGAACGGCTGCAACACCGATATTCTTGATCATCCACTCGCAAAATTCCAGATCTGTATAGCCCGCGAACTGCGGAAGATCTAAAAACTCCTGAATATCTAGCATCACGAAATAAGTTCCCTGCGGAATGTTATGCTTCAGACCAATGCGATCAAGACCTGCGAGGAAATAGTCTCTCTTCTCTGTATATTTTTCCAAGAGTTCTTTATAATAGCTCTCCGGGAATTCTAAACCTATGGTTGCTGCCTCCTGAAGCGGAGCTGCTGCTCCTACAGTCAGAAAATCATGCACTTTCTTCGTCGCCTCAATGACCTCTGCCGGACCGATGACATAACCAAGTCTCCATCCTGTGATGGAGTAGGTCTTAGAAAGAGAATTGCAAGTGATGGTATGCTCGTACATTCCCGGTAAGGACGCCATGCAAGTATGCTTGTTTGGTGCATATACCATGTGCTCGTACACTTCGTCTGTCACACAGAAAGCATCATACTGAATCGCCAGTTTACCAATCGCCAAAAGTTCTTCCTCTGTGAACACCTTTCCGCATGGGTTGGACGGATTACAGATAATAATTGCCTTTGCTCCCTGCTTAAAACCATCTTCAATCAGATTAATATCAAACTCATATGTTGGTGGAACCAACGGAATATAAATCGGTTCTGCTCCGGAAAGGATCGCATCTGCACCATAGTTCTCGTAAAATGGGGAAAATACCATGACTTTGTCGCCTGGATTACAGATGGTCATCATCGTTGCCATCATGGCCTCGGTACCGCCGCATGTTACAACGATCTCTGTGTCCGGATTGATCTCTCTTCCGATCGCCTTTCCCTGCTTTTTCGCAAGGGCGTCTCGGAAATTCTTTGCACCGAATGTGATGGAATACTGATGGGGTCCTTCATGGGCTGCTTTTGCAAGGGCATCCATGATTTCCTGCGGCGGATCAAAATCCGGGAAACCCTGGGATAAATTGATCGCACCATGTTCGTCACTGATCCTTGTCATCCTGCGGATAACGGAATCGGTAAATTCTTGTACACGTTTACTTAATTCTGGCATACTCTATCCTCTTTCGTTACTGATGACCCTCTAAATGACAAATGTACTGCTTCTCCAGACCAAGTTCCTCCGGCATAAAGCGCGGACATACATTTTCAGAAGAGGTGATTACGGAAGCTGCAAGAGTGGAGCCGATCTCGATCGCACCCGGCATATCTTTTCCGTAAGTAAGGCCGATGGAAACACCTGCACAGAATGCATCTCCTGCACCTGTTGTATCCTTTACCTGTACCTTTTTAGCCGGACAAACACCACAGTTGCCATTCATATCTGCGTAAACCGCACCGTCTGCTCCCATGGTCACTACCATCGCTTTAATTCTGGCCTGTTTTACTTTTTCAGCAAGAATATCTTTCATCTCTTCCGGAGTTTTTCCTTCATAGTCGTCAGTAAAGAGAATTCCCGCCTCACCGATATTACAGATAAAACAATCTAATTTCTTGATAAAATCACGTCTGTGTACCGCAATACTCATATTGGATACCAGTGCAAAGATCTTCTTGTTGTGCTTTTTCGCAAGTTCAAAGGATTTCTTGATCACTTCCGTGTCGATGTCGATCTCGACTACGATCGCATCTGCCTCCGAAAAGATCTCATCACCCTTTTCTTCTAATAACGGTACCACATGCATCATATTCGGACGCTTGGAAATGGAACCTGCAACATCACCATTGTTGTCAAATACAGCCAGCCATGTTCCCATGCCATCCGGTTTGGTCAACAGATAATCTGTATTTACTTTATGATTTCTTAATTTACGAACAACATCTTCACCAAGCGGAGTATTATCTACAATGCTCACAAATGTTGGACGAAGTTCCGCATTTGCAATATCTTCTGCTACGTTTCTCGCAACACCACCATGAATATATTCGATATGACCTACGTTTCTGCCTGTCGGTAAATACAAATCGTGCGGAAATCCTTTAATATCTACAAAAGTTGCTCCAATTACTACAATACCGTTTCCCATATAATTTTCCCCTTTGTATGTTTTTATCTTAACCTATTCTAAAATAAAACTGTCGAAAATAAATAACTCGAACTGGTTTTTCGCTTTTTCATATTCTTCCTGACTCTTGATCGTATAAGCCACAGGAAGTGCCCCCATCAGACTGCATACTTTTCTGGAAAACATGTCTGCATCTTTATGATTATAAGCGATAAAGTCCGGTCTGGTCAGCACATTTGTCAATAAATTGCCCAGTATCCAGTAAATAAATTTACCTTTATATTTCTCTTGCTTACTAAAATTCTGAGAAAGCTGACCACGGATTACGTCCGGTCTGTGGTCTCGATACCATTTTACAGCATACGGATGAAAACTTTCGATGCAATAAATACCATTGTACGCCTGCAGCATCGGATCAGCAATCTCACAGACCTCTGTGCTTGGTACATCCAGCTTGTATTCGACGATCAACGGAACCTTTCCATCCACCAGCGCCAACACATCTTCAAATTTCGGGATCTTTTCTTCGGATTCTGCCAGAGTCAGTTTCTGCAGTTCTTCAAATGTATACTCCCATACTTTGCCCTCAACACCACACATCCGGTTCAAAGTCTCATCATGAAAGACAACCGGAATCTTATCCTTTGTCAGCTGGATATCCATTTCGATTCCATAGCCGGCTTCCACAGCCTTCTGAAATGCCTTCATGGAGTTTTCCGGCGCGTCGCTGTTATTATCATGAAGCCCTCTGTGAGCATAGTGTACACCTTTGAGAACAGACACATCCGGCTTATTTATCATACGTGGTGCGATCAGAAACGCATATGCTCCTGCCGCCACCGGGATCGCAAGTAAATATTTCTTTTTCATGGTTAATCCTCCACATCAAAATTTTCCAGCATATTCTTCTTGCCCATCGGTCTGGAATCTCCATGTTTTACCATGGACATAGTCACAAATGCGATTGCACTGAACACAACTGCATATGGGAAGAGAGTGCGATAGGAAACGTGCTCCAGTAAATATCCGGATAAGATCGGAGTAATAACCTGGGCAGACATGGAGAATGTGTAATACAATCCTGTATACTTTCCTACGTCTCCCGCATTGCTCATCTCCACAACCATTGGAAGAGAGTTTACATTGATTGCTGCCCATGCAAAACCAATGATTCCAAAGAAAAGATTCATCACTGCATGGTAACTGTTAAACATTCCCGCACTCGCATAGCAAAGAATCAGCAAGATAATACCAATCTGTATGGTCTTTTTTCTTCCGATTTTTCCGGACAGGGCTCCGATCGGAATATAACTGATAATCGCAGCTACGGTTGCCACCATCAGACAATCTGCATAACCGCCGTTTTCCAGGCCCCACACATGAGTCGCATATCTGGAAAATGCAGTAGTAACAGCATTATATGCAGTAAACCAAAGTGCAATAGAAATCAAAATAAATGTCAGGCTTCGTTTTACGTCTTTCGGAAGTGCAGTACCTGCAGCTGTTTCGGATTTCGCTCCAACTGTTTTTTCATTCTCTGTCGCTTCGTAAGCCTCATGCTCTTTTGCGATTTCGGCTCTCAGCTTCTTTTCTTTGATCGTCAGAAATAATACTCCAACGCCAATGACCATCAGGGCACCGACAGAAATAAACAGCGGATAATAATTTGGAGTTGTTCCCGGACCTACCATGACCTTGATCATGATCAGTGTGTAAACTCCACCTACAGCTCCCATCAGATTGATCACTGCATTACCTGCGCTTCGAAGTGGCTTCGGTGTCAGATCCGGCATCAAAGCAACGGCTGGTGAACGGTATAAGCCCATGGAAACCAGCAGTGCAAACAAGCTGATTACAAACAGCGGAAGGTTTCTGGATTGGTCCGCATACGGTACCATCATCAAAAATGTAACTGCCAATGCTGTTCCGCCTAAAATAAATGGCATACGTTTACCGATCGGAGTATCCACCTTATCTGACAAACTTCCAAAGATCGGAAGTAAGAATAATGCAAGGACATTGTCTGCTGCCATAATTGCTCCGGTAACTGTCTCTCCGAGCCCAAATGAATTCTTTAAGATCAACGGTACTACATTATCGTACATCTGCCAAAATGCAGAAATCGATAAAAATGCCAAACCAATCAGTATGGTTCTTCTGTAATTTAACTTCATAACACTTTCTCCCTAAGTATAGTTTCTATTTCTCCCATGGACGTTTGATCACATCCCTGTTACTGAACGGTAATGCCACGATCACACCCGCTGCCATCAATGCCAGCCATACGAGAACCAGATTCTTCCATCCGATCCCAGTCACTGCATTGGCAAATAATGCCGATGATACAGCCGCTGCCATATAACTCATAAAATCCAGATAACCAGTCGCTCCGGAAACCATTCCCGTATCCCGAAGGCTCGGACAATAAATACTCCACAGCATAGATGCTGCACAGTTGTTAAATAAGATTGCCAGGATCAGCAGACTGATATTGACCATCGGCTGCTCCACCAGATAAACACCGATAAATGAGATTGCCGAACCTGCAAAAAACAAGAACAACACCAGATCCATATTTCTGTTCAAATTTTCATAAATAAAGACAGCAATAAATGCGCTGGACGAAATCACAAAAGTCGCCACCGTGAATATCAAACCCGAATCCTGCGGTGAAAATCCCAGGTACTGTGCCAAATATGTAGGCATCCAAAATACAACGGCCGTTCTCACAATTCCGGTCAAAACGGATACAAAAGTAAATTTGATGATCCGGCATTCGATCAGAACTTTCATTCCCTTCCCCTGTGTTTTCGGTACGTCATATTGGTTGTATTTGACAATCCCAACCTTTTCAAAATATAGAAAGCAGAAGAAACACAGCAGTCCCATGATGATCATGGATGCACTTCCCATATAAAATACCACTTGCCACATAAAAAACGCAGCCACCAGACCGGCTGCCGGAGATCCCAGATAAGAGGCAAAGGTGTAACCGAGGCAGCATCTGGCCGCATGATGCGGATCCGTGTTCTCCGCTACAACTTTCGTCATCGGCGCATAGATCATCGACAGAAAAAATCCTATCATACCATATATCAGATGTGCTGCAAACGGCAGATCCAACATGTACGGAAACATTGCATTACAAACACCAGACAGTAACAACCCGAAACTGATCATATAGCGAGCCTTGATCTTATCTCCGACCAGTCCGTTGATCAACTGTCCTACTGCATAAAAAGTAAAGAACATCGACGAAATGGATCCGATATATTCTTCCGAATAAACGCCACCCTCAATGATCTGCGGGGTTACCACGCTTAAAATATTTCTGGCAAAATAAACTCCCAGATAAGATATGGAACATAATGTTCCGATGAATACTGCATTTCGAACACTGCTGTTTTTCAGCATATTCATAATTCAAACCTTCCTTTTGGTTTTTCATCCTATTAGTATTAATGATACCTCGTTTCGACATTTGAGTCAACGAAAACGGACCACCTCTTTCGAGATGGTCCTGTCTATTGTCTGGTTTACATGCAGTTGCGCTGCTCAACAGATAATGGTTTCATGGTGCTCAGTTTGCTTCTCCAGAAGTTCATTCTTGCGCGGAACTGGTCATCTGCGATCTCAAGGAGAGTCTGCTCTGCCCAATCCCATGCTCTCTGAGCCTGCTGACATGTGTAGTCGGTCAGTAACTGTCTTGCATACGCTTCATTAGTCTCTTTCAGTGCAAGGTATGCCTTGTCGATCTGCGGTTTTACTGCTGCCCACTCAGCCTCAAGTTCTTTAATGGAATTATGTACCTTTTCCTGACAGAACTGGTAATCGAATTCCATCACATCCTGCAGTCTGCGGAATGCCCAGTATGCATACTCGGAGTTGTACTTGAACTCAGACGGATCGCAGTAGAAGTGTGTCATCTGGGATGCCTGGTAGTTGATCCACTCGTAGCCCTTAGGAAGTTTTGTGATTCCGAAATACCACGGTGTAAACGGTGCTGCACACGGTCTCGGGAAGGAACGCCAGCAGCAGGAAAGGTTTACATCCTCGTGGAACTCGATGATCTCGGATACAGAAGTTGTATCACGGCAGATACCGAAACGGTGCGGGCTCATGGTCGGATCTTCTTTTAAATCCTCACCGTGCTCCATATAGTGGGAACGAACCACTTCTTTCAGATCTTCAACACCATACTTCTTCGGTGCCTTTACAGAGAATGTTCTGTACGGCATCGGCTCACCAACCAGCTTTGTCCAAGCCAGATCGGAACGGTCTGCGTTGGATTTGCCCAGTGTCAGATCATGCTGATATGCAAGGGCAAAATCGAAATCAGAGTAATCACCTTCAACCGCCGGAGTATACCAGCCATGGCGCATCGGATATGCTACCAGATCCTCAGACCAGTAGAAGTTTTTATGCTCTGTGTCAGTAAAATCAACTTTATGGACAGTATACCAGTTCGGAACGTAGTAAATCTCGTCATCGCCAACTCTCTGTGCCACATAGTTGTGACCAGTTGTTGCCTGGAATACCCATGCTTCATCTTTGTCACAGATGTGGTATGCACGGCTGCTGCGGTAACCATACTCGCTGCAGAGAGCTGCTGCCACCTCTACACCTTCACGAGCTGTCTTCGCACGCTCTGCGATCAGACGGCGAAGAGCGTAACCGATACCATCTTTCATTTTCTCATCTTCGCTCACTTTGGAACCTACGCAGCTGTCTGTCACGATGGCTACGCCCCACTCATTGCAGTAGCTGTCTGCGAACGGCTCTCCGCCAATTCCCTTCAGTGTACGAAGCTCTGTCCACATATAAGCCCATGTCTCCGGAACCTGCGGGATTACCGCGCTTCCGTCACGGAATGTGATCACTTCACCTTCTTCGTGTTTTACTCTCGGTACCAGGTGAACCTGTGTGATGCACTCCATATCATCCTCATTGTGTGCAACCAGAACGTGACCTGTCTTAGATGCATTTTTACCTACAATGATTGTGCTGCAGTTATCGAACTGCATGATCTCCTGCTTCACTTCGCTCATTTGTACTGTTCCTCCTACTAAAAATATTTATTTTCAAGATACTCAAACATCTCTGTGATCCTGTATAACTCACACGGCTTATTCTTTGCTACCCATTTTGCACTGTATTTTTTGATCCATTCGCTGGTATCGATCATGTGCTCGACTTCAAAGCCCTTCATTTTGGCAGCAAATTCTGCCATCATACATACACCTTCTAAACTCAGGAGCATTTCCTCACGTGCTTCTTCATATGTCCAGTGCGCTTCGGATAACAGATCCTTACATGACACATACGCCTTTTGAATATTCTTCAGGTTCTCTTCCGTAAATTTGAAATGAATATAGGTTGGCGGAATTTCCTTTTCATATCGGCCTTCCAGATAAGTTCTTGTAAACGGAAGCCATC
>JAZOVL010000151.1:0-4323 GCA_045658685.1 Pilosibacter sp. | reverse complement strand
TCTTCCATATCCCAGCCAAGGCTTACGCAGCCATATACCATAATTGCCATGGCAATGATGAGAGAAGCAACGATTAAGAACTTACGAACTGTCAGTGCGCCGAAATCATCGATGCTCTGATTCTTCTGCTCATTCTGCATATCAAGCTCGTACATCGGGCTGAGCTCCGGATTCTTACGGATCTTCATTGCGTAACGAACCAGATAAATGTTTGTGATAATCATAAATACCACGAAACAAACCGCACGGAAACCAATACCGGAATAAATCGGAAGCTCTGCAATTTCCTGTGCTACAACTGTTGTGCTCGGATTTAAAGTACCTGTTGCGAAACCGATTGCGCCGCCAAGAAGAATGATTGCAGCACCGGTAATGGAGTCAAGTCCCATCGCCAGTGTAATCATAACTGTGACCGGAGCAAAAGCGATAAACTGGTTAACACCCTGTGTCGTACAGATCAGACCAAATAATGTTGTCATGATCGGAAGGAAGATATAAAGCTTATTCTGGAATGCTTTTGCAACCTTCGCTACGGCAGCCTGAAGAGAACCGGATTTTGTGATCATGTCAAAAGCACCGCCGGAAAACAGGATTACTAACATCAGAGAAATTCTGCTACAGATCGCATTGACGATATAAAGCGGAACTTCCAGAGGGTTTACCGGGGTACGGTCAATAAAACTGAACTGAGTCGGATCAATCACCTTTACACCCTGAGCATTTTCCACACGTACATACTCTCCTGCCGGAATAATCCATGTCAGCAGAGTTGCTAACAATACCATAGAAATAATGATCACGAATGTATGAGGCATCTTAAATGATTTCTTTGCTTTTTCGCTCATAACATTTCCTCCTAAAAGTAATTTTATAAAACAAATTATACGTTTCGGAGGCTATATCGTCCATTTTGAAAAATTAAAGGTTCCTTAAGATAATTATAATCTTCTATAAAATTCCACAGCCTTCCAGAATACCATCTTTTAACAATTGAGCCAGTTTTACTGCCGGCTCTGAAAGACTGCCTTTTTTATGTACAATCCGGACTTTTGATGTGTAATCCAGCTCTCCGATCAAATAATAGCGCAGATTCTGGTTCGGACACATAAAATCCAGATAGCCTTCTCTGTTAAATCCGACGCCCATGCCGCTTTCCACCAGTCCCATAATGGTTTCAAAATACGTCAGCTCGGTCACTTTTCCTGGTGATACCTGAACAGCTTCAAAAATATGGTCAATGGACCTTCGTAAACTCTGCTTTTTCGTCGGCAAGATAAACGGCTCCTTGTCCAGATGCTTTAAATCTAAAGACAGCCACGGTCCTCTGACATCTGGGTTTTTGTATGCCAGTTTATTTGCCGGATGGTCCTTGGGAAGAACCACAAGCACCCGCTCATCCATCACATCGATATATTCACTATCCGGAAATTCTTCACTAAAAATACCAAGCATCAGATCAATCTCATTTTTGCTGTACATTTCCATCAATTCCGAAAGAATTCCCTCTCGCACAGATAGTTCTACGTTTGGATATTGTTCCATAAATCGTGGAAGTACATAACGAAGCAAGCCAACTGCGCGACGATGCTGAATTCCAAGACGAATCTTATTTTCATAGGAATTTGTAATATCATGCACGATTTGTTGGAATTCTTCCTTGAGCTGCAGCATAATCATTGCGCGCTTCACATATTCTTCACCTGCATAGGTCAATACAAATTCTTTTCCGGTTCGCACAAATAACTTCACACCCAGATACTTTTCCAGATTACTGATATACACACTAAGCGCAGGCTGTGTAATAAATAATTCTTCCGATGCTTTGGAAATTGTCTTACACCGGGCCAGCGTAGTTACATATAACTGTTCTTTTAAATTCATTCTATCGCCTCCAACACTGCCGTTGATGCTCCTGCAAACATCGTACTATAGGAACCGGCTGCACATGCATACCAACAAGCATCTTTTAAAGAATATCCCTTTATGATCCGGCTGATAAACGCAGCGACCGTACAGTCGCCGGCTCCTGTCGTATCCACGACTTTGACCGGAATCGCATCAGCCCAGCCTTGCATTCCACTGCCTTTTCCGGCAGAGTAATAACAGCCTCTTTCTCCACACTTTATTATAACATTCGCCACGCCAAGATCATGAAAAGCCTCTGCTGCTTCCTCGGCTGTTTCCGTTCCTGTCATGGAACGTACATCATACAGACTCGGAAGGAAATAATCGATATACGGCAGGAATCTTCGGATTCCCTCCAGACCAAGGCCCAGTTTGTCGGCCGCCAGATCCGCAAAAATCAGAAGTCTTTTTTCCTTTGCTTCTTTCAGATATTCCAACAGACCATCCGCTTCCCATTCAGGCATGGAGAACAGACTTGCAAGAGAAATCGCACAGCAGGTTTCCGGAAGATCTTCCATCTTCGGAACATCTCCGGATGCAAGGGTGCTGTGGGCACCTTGTACGGAAAATGTCCGGCGCTCTCCATCCTCACTTACCAAAACCATGGCAGTTCCGGTCGCACAATCTTCCTTTTCTTTGATCAGACTGACGTCCACCTGCATTTCTTTCAATGTGCTGCGCAGAATCCTGCCATTCATATCCTGACCGACACAGCAGACCAGAGCCGGCTCAGCTCCAAGCTGTGCCATGTATACACTCTGGTTGACCGCATCGCCTCCCGGCAAAATACGAATATCCGAGATTCGCTGTTTTTCTTTCCACTCTTTTCTCTGGTCGATCGGATATCCCATGATATCCATGACCGCAGAACCAATACACAATACTTTCATTTTGTACACCTCATACGCTGCATGATTCCGATGATCTGCCCCGACAGGACTACAGTAATCAACGAATAACCGATTCTCACCAGCGGAATGTAACTAACGGACAGTCCCAGTACAATCAGATCACTAACTAAATATACCTTCTCAATGCCCACTCCCGTCAAATGAGAAATACTCATCGCCAGGGCATCATCTCCACCCGGGGCCGCTCCCTGGCGCACACAGATTCCGACTCCGATACCGATAAACAATGCTCCCACAACTGCTGCCAGGAGCGGCATATGGTAAAGCTCCGGCCAAAGCTGCGGAAAATGTTCACAAATCCAATACGTACTGCAAAATCCAACTGTCGAAATCACTGAGCACACGATAAATCCTCCGCCAAGGACACGCCAGCCGACAAAATAACAGATCATATTTAAAATCGCTCCGGATATCGCAGGAGATACTTCAAACCACCGCTGCAATAGCAGAGTCAGACCGAGGACACCTCCCTCGGTCACTCCGGAACAAGCATGTACATGGTATAATCCAAACGCCTGAATCCCACTTCCCAATAAAATGAGCAAGCATGATTTTATCCTTTGATTCTTTAACATCTTCCTTATTTCTCAAAAAACTGATTTACTCCGACTACCAGACCATCTGCCAGCTTCTCCAACACTTCTGCCACATGAGAAGACGCCTTATCTCCCAGTTCAATATCTACACTTGGAATCGTGGAATAGGATGTCTGAGTCAGATCCATTTCCATTGCTCCTGAGGAAAAGATTTTATTCCCACCTGCACGCAATCCTTCGATCAGACAATTGCCCAGACGATTGTGTGATTCCCAATGAGAGGCAACCGGCTCCATGGCACGATAGCTCGCATTGTTTGGAACGCTCATATAAAAACAGCCCTTGTCATTTGTTGTGGAATCCCAATGAAGCGCCAGATGACAATCCGCCAGATTGTTTGCAAGCACGGTCCTCGCCACATTGTCTAGCTGGACATCGTCCGTCTCACGAATCATCAGTACATCATATCCTTCTGCCAACAGTTTGTCTCGCAAAATCTTTGCCATTTTCAGGGTTACTATACTCTCTGGAGTCCCATCATTGAATGTCATTCCAGAAGATACGGCTGCTGCAGTCGTTGCACCTGCCGCCGTTGTCCCGCTGGTCACCTTTGGAGAACCGTCCGGATGACAGAGTGTTTTTACAGAACTGCCTCCTTTGGTACCATGGCCCGCATTGACACAGACCACTTTCCCTTTAGGAGTTTGGGAGTTTGTCTTATAGAATACCGCCTGACCACTGTTGATCTTTGAATTGGACGCATACAGATATTCGGATTTAAGTCCGGCTGTCCATGCCTCACTCGCGTATACAGTATCCCATTCTGTCAGTATTTCAATCTGTTCAGAAACAACGGTGTCTGCCTCCTGCAGATATCTCGAAGCCACAAATCCATGGACTCCGTCCGCAGTCACCTTACTCCATTCGCCAAGATTTTCTGTACGCTCCAGTTCCATTCCTCTCGGCAACAT
>JAZOVL010000150.1:0-4780 GCA_045658685.1 Pilosibacter sp. | reverse complement strand
TAGCAGTTGTCGGAATATCAATTTCAAAACCTTTTGCAGCTTGTTCCAGCATGAAATCATGATACAGGTCATAGATGGAACCTTTCCAGGATCGACCGCCGTACCAGCCATGGTACGATTTCAAAATGGCCTTCATTTCTGCTTCGGTATAGGAAACTTCTTTTCCAAGGAATTCATCTTTAATCTTCGTTCGCAGACGTTCATTGAGCATATTGATCTTGCTTTGAATGGAAACTGTCGGGTTTTCACGGATGTAACGTTCAACGGACTCAGACGACAATAAAAGTACGCGTGGTTCTGCAGTTACCTTTTCTTCATCGGACTCATAAATGGTCACATTACCTTCGCGCAGATCATGGACCCCGGCTTTTCCACCCACAATGCCTTCCACAAACTGGCGTCGGTTGAGATAGATCGATTCGCAGGAAATAGAAGTTTGTTCCAGGTTCTCGCAAAACTGCTTCAGATCATGGAACCAGGAAAGCGTGCCTTTGCAGGCATTTCGCTTTGCGGCGGAACCGGTTTCGTGCCCTTTGATACGGTACTGTTTCCCATCCCAATCCTCATAGAGCAGTCGCACGAACAATTGCTCCATAGTCATCTGCTTGATTCCGTAGACGTCCAGATCCGGAAGCACGCTTGTAATATAATTCAGCAAGATCCGGTTGCTGCCCACAATATAAAAATCCTCCGGTTTAAACCGGTCAGCATAGTTATATAAAATATAAGAAATCCGGTGCATGGCAACGGTCGTTTTACCGGAACCGGCCACACCCTGAACAAGACAGTTATGATACGGGCTCTTTCGAATAATGTCATTCTGTTCCTTCTGGATCGTTGCAACGATTTCTCCCAGTACCGCCTGCTTATTTTTCGACAGGTAGCTGGTCAGCAGGTCATCATTGGCGATGACCTCTGTATCAAACATATTCAGAAGTTTTCCGTCAGCAATCTCATATGTTCTCTTTAATTTCAGGTCGATTGGAAGCTCATTTCCCTCTGGAGCAAGGTAACTGCATTCTCCAAGCCCATTTTCATAATAAACATTTGCCACTGGCGCGCGCCAGTCAATGACGAGCGGATGCGTCGCATCTTTGGAGATTCCACATTTTCCAATGTAAAATGCTTCATCTGTGTCCAAAGTCTTATCGTAAAAATCAATGCGTCCGAAATACGGTTTTTTCAATGCACGTCGGTTGCGTTCCAGGGTCCGGTTCTGGAAATCGTACATAGTGTAGGTATTTTCCAGCGTATTGATTAATTCCGGGTTGTCATCATGGAAATGCGCCTGCATATCATCGATGTCGGTTCGCAGTGCGGCCACTTCCTTCGTGTAGTGATCTACATTTTTACGGATGATTTCCAGCGTCTCTTTTAAGTGCTGTTCCTCTGCCCGACGCGTCTTGCCCGGGAGTTTCTTTTTGGTTACATTACTACTCATTTCTTTCTCCTTTACTATTCGGTTTCTTATATGCGGCCCATCCCCTGCCGATACAGTATAGGTTGATTGGTTGTAGTAAGATTATTGTACTAGAAAATCAGGAAATTACTAGACTTTTATTTTGTAATGTGATAAACTATATAATGAAGTTTGCGTATATGTTGGCCGGTGTCAGAATGGGAAATTTGACATCGGTTTTTTACTATCTGCTATACGAGGAGGGTGCTTATGTTTCTTGCAAAAATGAACTATTTAGAGGTAGAAGAATACCTGAAAACGAGCGATACGATCGTGATTCCGGTGGGCAGTCTGGAGAACCATGGAAAACATATGCCGCTTGGCACGGACACCATGATCCCGGACAAGATCGCAGAGCTTCTCGACCAGAAGACAGATTTGCTGATCGCTCCAACCATTAACTACGGCGCAACGGATGATCTGGTTGGTTTCCCGGGAACTATTTCCCTTGGAACAGAGGGATTGATCTCTCTGCTGCGCACTATCTGTGATCAGTTCTATCGTTATGGTTTCCGTCATTTCATGATCCTCAATGGGCATGGAGGCAACAGCGCGGCAATTCAGGCAGTGGCAATGCATATGTACCGCAAAGGTGCGTATATGGCAAACCTCAACTGGTGGCTGATGGCAGGTCAGATTAATCCGGAGTGGGCAGGCGGACACGGTGGTGCAGAAGAGACAGCAGGTGTCATGGCAGTGGATCCGGGACTTATTAAGTACGAATACATCGATCTTCCGGAAGCGATCCGCAACGATGTTTCCGACGAGATTCCGTCCGGTGCATGGACAAGCGTGATCTACAAAGGTGTTTCTGTACAGATTCCGCGTGAGATCAAGGATATCACAGACAATGGATGGCTGGCACATGGCTTTAAGAATGATGCGCCGCCGAAAGCGACGCCGGAGTGGGGACGTGAGATGGTAGAGAAAGTTGCTGACTACATAGCGGACTTTGGTGCAGTGTTTGGAAGAGCACCGCTGCCGGAGAGAGTGGAATAATACACAGAAAAAACTATCCAGAGAAATACCCAGAGAGATGAAAGGAGTATTTTGAGGATAGTTTTTTTCATGGTTAGAATGAATATAAGAAAATGAAAACAGAAGAACGGTTGAAACATGCAGATCAAATACGAAAGTTCGGTCGAAAAACGCAGACAAAATACAAATGTTCGGTTGAAAAATGCAGACGAAACTGGAATTTTAAAAGGATATGTGTTAGGATAAATAATAGGAATATAGTAACCATTATATAAAACTGAGGTGTTTGCATGGAACGAAAAACTTTGGAAAAATTGTTGAAATGGAAAGAGAAAAAGAATCGAAAACCATTGCTGATGACAGGCGTTCGTCAATGCGGAAAAACATACATCATAAGAGCATTTGGAAAACAGGAGTTCGAAGATACGGCATATTTCAACTTTGATGGAAATACAGGATTAAAATCGGTATTTGATTTTGATTTTGATGTGAAAAGAATTATGGATGAGCTTGCAAATGTGGTTCTTGGGAGAAAGATCATACCGGGAAAGACGCTGGTTGTATTTGATGAGATTCAAGATTGTCCACGTGCAATACAGTCTTTGAAATATTTTTGTGAAGATATGCCGGAACTGCATATTGTTGCGGCTGGATCACTGTTAGGAGTAGCTCTTCGAAAAGAGGGAATTTCATTTCCGGTGGGTAAAGTGGACCGAATTGAAATGTATCCAATGAGTTTTGAAGAGTTTGTTATAGCTGATGGTGGAGAGAAGTATATAGAGGGCATTAAAAAGTTAGAGTTTGAACGTGAGATTCCGGAACTGTATACCATTCCGTTAGAAAAATATTTGAAGAATTACTTTATCGTGGGTGGTATGCCTGAGGCAGTTCAGACTTGGGTTGATACTCACGACTATAAAGAGGTGGAAGAAGCACAAGATAGGATTCTCAAGGACTATGCAGATGATTTTGGCAAACATATAACTCCGGATACGGCAACAAAAGTACGTTTGATTTGGGATGCGATTCCATCTCAGATTGCAAGGGATAATAACAAATTTATTTTCTCTCATGTAAAACAAGGTGCGCGGGCAAAGGATTTGGAAGATGCACTTGAGTGGATCGTGAATGCAGGAATCGCACATAAATTAAAATTAGTATCTAATCCGGAATTGCCATTGTCCAGCATGGCTGATAACACTTATTTTAAGGTGTACATGTCTGATGTGGGACTGCTTAGAAGAAAATCCAATGTAAACTATAGAACGATTTTACAAGGCGATACGACTTACATCCATTTTAAAGGTGCATTGACGGAAAACTATATCATGACACAGTTGAAATACATGGGCATAGACAGTTATTTTTGGCGGACAAAAGCGGATGCAGAAGTGGATTTTATTACGGACTATGAAGGCGAACTCCTCCCGATAGAAGTGAAGGCTGCAGACAATACAAGAGCCAAGAGCTTACATTTATTCTGCAATCGTTACCGCCCGAAGATGGCGATTAAGACATCCTTGAAAAATGTAGGAGATAATATGGATGCAGAAACACATGTGTGGAGCATTCCATTATATGCGATTTTCAGAATGAAAGAGTATGTGGCTCATGAAATGGGCTGGTAGGGATTTTGATATATAGAAGGTGATATAATAGTTAGACTATCCAAAAAACTCGTCACGAAAAAACGTGGCGAGTTTTTTACATATATTCGATTAATTATCCGTCGTTCTCTGATACTCCAGCACATACCCATTCGGATCAGAAAAGAAGAAAGAATATACCGGAAACTTTGGATGATGCTGTGGTGCACCTTTCAGCCCGATCACAGGGCGAGTCTGGATTGTTTCGTACATGGCATCCACATCTGCAATAGTCGGCAGGTTGAAAGAGATACACTGTCCGGTAGCCATGGCGCGTTCCGGGCCGTACTGTACAAATGCCAGATAGCCGTAACCGCAGTCAAACCAGACGGTGTTTCCCAGGTCTTTGCAGATCGGAAGTTCTAAAACAGTAGTGTAATATTCTTTGGTTTCGTTGATGTCCTTACATGGAAAGAAAATAACGCTGGATTCTGGTTTCATGGGCTGGTGCTCCTTTCGATGATATACATTAATTGTATTCAAAAAGAGATTATGCGACAAGAGGAAAGAGAAAAATATATCTTGTAAATTCTATAAACATAAATTATAATCATTCTACGGCAATTACAGTTTCTGTAAATTCTGCCGTTTCTGGAACCATATTGGTTCAATCTGTAACATTCAAGGCCGTATCGGCCAGAGATCTATTTTAAAGAAGGAAGAGCATGTGCTGGCTGTTTTGCGTGTTTTTGCACCC
>JAZOVL010000149.1:0-2431 GCA_045658685.1 Pilosibacter sp. | reverse complement strand
CTGGCAGTTCAAGATGGATAATCCGGCGGAAGTACAGAATGACCTATGTCTGGCATTGGGAAATGAGGAAGTTCTGACGTGGATTGACAGTCATACTTCCGGAAAGAATTGCACGTTTACACCGGACGAGGACGGTTACTACTATGTTTATGTGACCAATAAAAAAGTAAAAACGGTAAAGGCAGCGGTTCCGAGCGGTTCAAAGACATTTAATAATACGGATCGAGGATATTTATTGGAGTTGGGAGCACTTGTGTCCGGAAACCAGATCACTCTGACGTCTCAGACGGATGATCAGGACATGAAGTGTGAGGTTTATCGATTCTCTGACAGCGCTATGATCTCCATGTATGAGAAGTTGAATGAGACACCTCTGAAGCTGACCAGTTGGAATGATACAAAATTAGAAGGAATTGTAAACGCGGCAGAGCGGGGTGTGCTATTTACTTCTATTCCATACGAAGAAGGCTGGACTGTGAAAGTGGACGGCGAAGTTGTGGAGACAGAAAAGATCTTTGAAGCATTTCTGTCGGTGGAAATTCCGGCGGGAGAGCATGAGATTACGTTCGAATACTTCCCGGCAGGATTAAAACCTGGTATCATTATTACACTTGTATCGATTGCAATTCTGGCAATGTTGTTTGTTGTTGACCGTATCATGGAACGCCGTTATCAGGAGAGGAAAGCAATTCCGGAAGATGTGAGCGAATCGAGAACGGAAGAACCTGAAAATAAAGAAATGAAAATATAATACAAAGGAGGACCCAAATATGAAACTTTGGGGTGGACGTTTTACAAAGCAGACCAATCAGTTAGTACACAATTTTAACGAATCAATCTCTTTTGATCAGAAATTTTACAAGCAGGATATTGCAGGCAGCATCGCACATGTGACTATGCTTGCCAAGCAGGGAATTTTATCCAACGAGGATAAAGAGGTGATCATTGCCGGTCTCACAAGCATTCGTGAGGACCTGGAGAATGGCACTTTGGAGATCACAACCGAGCATGAGGATATTCATTCTTTCGTGGAAGCGCATTTGACCGAGCGTGTGGGTGAAGCAGGAAAGAGACTGCACACAGGCCGCAGCCGTAATGACCAGGTAGCCCTCGATATGAAGCTTTACACAAGAGATGAGATTGATGAGCTGGATGAACTTTTAAAGGGACTTCTGGAAGTACTTTTGAAGTTAATGGAAGAGAATCTTCATACTTATATGCCGGGATTCACTCATTTACAGAAAGCCCAGCCGATTACTCTGGCTCATCATGTGGGTGCATATTATGAGATGTTCCGCAGAGACAGAGGCCGTCTGGCAGATATCAGAAAACGCATGAACTACTGTCCGCTTGGCTCCGGAGCCCTTGCAGGAACCACATATCCGCTGGATCGTGCGTACACTGCAGAGTTGCTTGGATTTGACGGTCCGACACTCAACAGCATGGATTCTGTGGCAGATAGAGACTACTTGATCGAACTGTTATCTGCACTTTCTACAATGTCCATGCATTTGAGCCGTTTCTGTGAGGAGATCATCATCTGGAACACAAACGAATACCGTTTTGTAGAGATGGACGATTCCTACAGCACAGGCAGCAGCATTATGCCGCAGAAGAAGAATCCGGACATCGCAGAGCTGATCCGTGGCAAGGCAGGACGTGTTTATGGTGCACTTGTATCCATGCTCACGATTACAAAAGGTATTCCGCTCGCATACAACAAAGACCTTCAGGAAGACAAGGAGCTGACTTTCGATGCGATCGATACTGTAAAAGGCTGTCTCCTGCTCTTTACCGGTATGGTTTCTTCTATGACATTCCGCAAAGATGTGATGGAGGAGAGTGCGAAGAAAGGCTTTACAAATGCAACAGACGCAGCAGACTATCTGGTAAATCATGGTGTGGCATTCCGTGATGCACATGGCATTATCGGACAGCTTGTGCTTCTTTGTATCGAAAAGAATATTTCTCTGGATGAGCTGAGTCTCGAAGAATATCAGGCCATCAGCCCTGTATTCCAGGAGGATATTTATGAAGCGATTTCTATGAAAACCTGCGTAGAGAAGAGAATGACCATCGGCGCTCCGGGCGCAGAGGCCATGAAGCAGGTGATCGAGGTGTATAAGAAGGAACTTGCAGAGTAAAGTGGATATTTAATTAAGTATACTTAGTGACAAAATAGTCCCGAGTAATCGAAATTTACAAAAGTACGCGCTTTCGCTCAAAGAATTGCGTAATGGTACTAAGGCGCTAAAAAACAGCGCCAAGTACCAACGGAATTCTATGGTTCTTTTTGAAAACACCGATTACTCCGGGACTAAATCTTTGTACAACTAAGTTTACTTCATATCGCCATTATCTTGGCCTCTGTTGGTTTTTCGATTCAATCCACACCGAATGTGTCCAACTCTTTCATAACTCAGATCGGTGT
>JAZOVL010000148.1:0-2224 GCA_045658685.1 Pilosibacter sp. | reverse complement strand
CGCATCCTGAATTCCACCAACTTCATTGATCAGCCCTTCTTCGACTGCTTTTTCTCCTACCAGTACAGTGCCCAGATCTTTGGAAAGCATTTTCGTACTATGCATTAATTCCTTCAGTTTTTCATATGAAATATGACTGTGACCGGATATAAATGTCAGAATCCGGTCTTGAATCATTTCAAAATAATCATACGTTTTTGTCGTGCCGATCAACATCCCTGACATTCTTACCGGATGTACCAACATCGTTCCACTTGGTACGATAAACGAATAATCTGTTGCCACTGCAAGTGGTACACCGATGGAATGACTGTCTCCGATCACCAGAGACACGGTCGGTTTGCTAAGAGAAGCAAGCATCTCTGCCAGTGCCAATCCACAGCTCACATCTCCTCCCACAGTATTGATCAGTACCAATACTCCCTGAATCTCCTTCGTGTCCTCCACTTTCGCAAGTTCCGGCAGGATATGTTCGTACTTGGTTGTCTTGGTACTTCCCGATAAATTTTCATGTCCTTCAATTTCACCTATAATAGAAAGCAGATGAATTTTGCTCTTTCCCGGCCCATCCAGAGTTACCTGCCCATTTTCCCGGATACGTTCTTCCTCCTGTTTGATATTTTCTCCTTCTAATCGATTGCCGTGCATAAAAAATCTCCCTTCCGACACATTTTCCTTAGTTTGCGTCAAAAGAGAGACTTTTATTCCATTACTTTCTATCACCAATAATATCGCGAATCTTTAACGGTTTGCGGTAGTTCCAGGAAGAAATCTTGATTCCGCTTCTCTTGCTGGCCGCGTGCACCACCTGTCCGTTACCAATGTACATGGCAACGTGGTTAATGGTTCCACTGCTGTTTCCATAGAAGATCAGATCACCAGGACGCATGTTGCTGGATTTCACAGCCGTTCCCATCTTCGCCTGGGAGCCAGAGTAATGAGGAAGAGAAATTCCAAACTGCTTATAAACGGAAAGTGTGAAGCCAGAGCAGTCTGCTCCCTTCGTTAAACTTGTTCCGCCCCATACATACGGATTTCCGAGGAACTTCAATGCATAGTTGACCATACGGCTTCTGAGAGACGCATTTTCCTCAGCCGGAGAGAATTTGATTGCCTCGTCCAGCGCATAGCGAACATCCACATAGTCTGTGGAAACATATGCATATGTGGACTCACCGGTTTCATCGTTGCTCTCATCAAACTCAATCTTTACCCAGCCGTCCAATTGCTCGACCACATGATATCGCTCGCTGTTGGTGATCTGCGTCCAAATCTTTGCATCGGTCGTCGGCTCCATACGTGCATTTAATACATCTGTACTTACGATCGCCATCAGTTCCGCATGCTGCATCGCTGCCTCTTTGGCCGGTTCTCCGGTCAAAATGTAGTCTGCACTTACATATCCTAAGATTTTTCCAGAACGAATCTTGTACCATCCATCCTGCTCCTCCAAAATCTCACAACCTGCAAAGCTCGGAAGTTTACCGATGATTTTCTCATCTGTACCAGGTTTCTGTCGGATGTTCAAATAGTTAGAAACATTGGAAACACCCGGATTGTCATAGTAGCTAAGCACCATCGCTCTCAAATCCAGTTTTCGGGCTTCATTTAAAGAGAACTCGCTCTCTGCATAATCTGCCGAAATATATCCGTTCGGGATCTCATACCAGCCATCCACAACATTCAAAATCTCATATTTTTCGCCTTGCAGACATTTTCCGACAATATCAGATTCTGTGGTCGGCTCTTTACGGATATTCAAGCTGTCCGCGGTAATAACGGCACGATTCATCACCAGTTCACGGGCTGCAGTGATCGCTTCTTCTCCCGTTAAGACATACTCTGAGCTGATGTATCCTTCGATTCCACCGGACGTTACACGATACCAGCCATCCAGTGTTTCCAAAATTTCACACGCACTGCCATCCATCAGTTTTCCGACTACTGTGTCGTCGGATTCCGGTGTTTCTCTCATATTGAGATAACCAGTCACTTTTACTATTCCAAGATTCGTATAAGCATCAATAACTGCTTCGATATCCGCCAGTCTCTTTGCCTCTTCCTCACTGGCAGCAGCCACGACCGGATCAAGCGCAATTGCCTCCATATCTTCGCTTACGGAAACAGTTGCCTCTTCCATAATCTCGGAATGACCTTTACCGAATCGGTCGATCAATGCCTTTCCTCCAAATACAACACCTGCAAAAAGAAGCACACAACCGAC
>JAZOVL010000147.1:0-1731 GCA_045658685.1 Pilosibacter sp. | reverse complement strand
TGCTCACGCGTTACGCACCCTTGCGCCGGTCGCCATCAAGACTTTGACGAATCTCCGTCTCATGCTGCCCCTCGACTTGCATGTGTTAAGCCTGCCGCTAGCGTTCATCCTGAGCCAGGATCAAACTCTTCATTGTATAATCTTTATAAATTTCTTAGCTTGTCCTGACACTTATAATTCTTCAAAAGAATTAACGCTTCTCGATAAATTGTATTTCTCGGTACTTGCTTCTTGTACAGTAAATCAGTCTTTTCAATGAACTTCTCTTTTCCTCCGAAGAGGCCCCGTTTTTGATTGGGGTTGCAAAGGTACGCTTTATTTTTTAATCTCCAAATTTTTCTGCAAAAATTTTTAAGATTTTTTTCTCAGCGTCAGTCTCGGTAAGAACTCTCTGCCTTTGTCAGACACCCGTTTTTCAAATGGGAGTGCAAAGGTACGCTTTATTTTCAAACTTCCAAACTTTTATGCAACTTTTTTAATACTTTTTTATCCCCCAAAACGACACCACATTCATAATGAATTGACTATCAGAGGAGTTAGACAATGTAACAATTTTTAACTTCCCGACAAACAAATTCCACAACCTGCCGTATTGAAATAGAAAAACAAAATATGTATATTTGCATGCTTATATACTTATATATATTATGGACAGAAAAGTCGTCATAATTCCTACTTACAACGAGAAGGAAAACATTGAAAACATCATAAGGGCAGTATTTGCACTGGAAGGAGAATATCATATTCTGGTCATAGAGGACGGATCTCCTGACGGAACTGCCGCAATTGTAAAGAGTCTGCAGGGAGAATTCCCTGAAAGACTCCACATGATCGAGAGAAAGGGCAAGCTCGGACTCGGAACCGCATACATCACTGGATTCAAATGGGCAGTCGGGAAGAAATACGACTACATCTTCGAGATGGATGCCGATTTCTCCCATAACCCGAATGACGTTCCTCGCCTATATAAGGCATGTGCAGATGGAGCAGATCTGGCAATCGGATCACGCTACTGCAATGGAATCAGCGTGATCAACTGGCCGATTGAACGTGTAATCATGTCCTACTATGCTTCCGTATATGTAAGGACCGTGCTAGGAATGAAGGTATTCGACACAACAGCCGGTTTCAAATGCTACAGAAGAAGAGTTCTTGAAACCATTGACCTGGACAACGTGAAGATGAAAGGCTATGGATTCCAGATCGAGATGAAGTATTCTACATATAAGCTCGGATTCAAGATCCAGGAAGTGCCTATCATATTCGTGGACCGCAAGGAAGGAACATCTAAGATGAGCAGCGGTATCTTTGGAGAAGCGTTCTGGGGAGTAATGAAGCTCAAGATGAGAAAGATCAAACCAAGAAAATCATAATATGATACTTTTGGAGAACGGAATCATAGTCACTTCCGAGAAGGAGGAGAAAGGTACCATCGTAATAGACGGAGGTAATATCGTCGACGTTCTGTATACCACAGACGAGGGTTACCCTCTAAGCGTATGGGACTACCGAAAGAAAGCTGACCAGACAATAGACATAGATGGAATGCATGTGATCGCGGGCGGAATAGACGCACACGTACACTTCCGAGAGCCGGGGCTGACGCATAAGGCCGATATGGCGACGGAGTCGCTGGCGGCCGTTGCGGGAGGCGTAACGAGCGTCATGGACATGCCGAACACATCTCCTGCCACAACCTCTGCCGAAGCATTGAAGGGAAAACTGGAACTG
>JAZOVL010000146.1:0-2577 GCA_045658685.1 Pilosibacter sp. | reverse complement strand
AAACATTCAGGCTTATGAGTTCAAGGGTTATAAAGCAAGAATCTGTGATATGAAGAGCTACTTCGATGAGAATATGAAGCTCTTAAATGATGAGAATCTGGATGGATTATTTGCAGGTAATCCGATTTATACAAAAGTTCGTGATGACAACCCGACAAGATATATCGCAGGTGCGAAGGGTAAAAACTCTCTTGTTGCTGACGGTTGTGTGATCGAAGGTATCGTTGAGAACTGTATTCTTTTCCGTGGTGTAAAAGTTGCCAAGGGTGCAAAAGTTAAGAACTGCGTTCTGATGCAGGATACAATTGTTGAGTGTGGCGCTAATCTTGAGTATGTAATTACAGATAAGAATGTAAAAGTTACTGTTGCTCAGGAGCTTCACGGAACAGACAGCTTCCCGGTATTTGTAGCAAAGGGAACAACTGTTTAATCAATGAATAAAAAGAAGGGGTATCGATGTTTCGATACCCCTTTTCGAATCTTATGAAGTCAATTAGGACTGAATGATGAACACTTCTGCATTTCTTACTCCATGTTCTCTTGTTTCACTGTGTGTATTAAAATAAATATCAATGTGGTTGCCTTTTACTCCGCCGCCAACGTCCTGTGCAACATATTCTTTGCCATTGATCAGAAGTTTTGTTCCCATCGGGATCACACGTTTGTCAACGGCTACGGTGTGATTGGCTGTTGCAAGAGCGCCGGAGCTGGTCTGGCGTCCCCAACCTTCGGAACACTGATAGCACGGACAATAAGCGGTTGTTTTAAATGTTCCGAGTGGGATCAGATTGCTATGTGCAGCAGTAGCAGCTGTTGAATAGGAAAGTGTCTGTGGGATTGTAACGTCGCCGCAGGAGAGGCTTATTGTGTAACGGGCTTCCGGAAGGGAATCCCACTCGATTCCAACGTGGAAACCGTAATTACCGGTACCAATCTCAGCAGTTGCAAGATCGGCGCGATACTCGTTTGCCTCTTTTGTTTCTGTGGAAACAACTTCGCCGGTAGCGTTATCTGTTACTGTGACAGTAATGGTCTGAGAAACTTCCGGATTAGCAGAATCCCAGAACCAGCCGGCAACTGCATTTCCCTCAATGCTGTCCAGATGACCGTTGAGTGTCGTATTCGCGAAGGCGCAGGCTGCATTTAACATAGTGAAGAGCATTACCAGTAAAGCGGCAGCCAGTAGTCTTGTTTTTTTCATGATTAAAAATATCCTTTCTGTTCCCAAGTTTTAAACTATTAAAAAAGTATGATTGATTTGTAACAAAAATGTAATAACTTGGAAACATGTAGATTTTTAACATGAAAAAAAGGATTTGTCAAGTCCTTAACGAAAAAAACAGCCTAAAAGTGGGAGGAAAGATAAAAAAATCCCCCCAAACAGCCCGTTTTCATGGAAGAAACAAGGCCGATGTGGGGGAATGTGATCCGTTGAATTGTTAATGATTATTTTGCTGCGTAAACGTCAACCGTCTGCAGACCGAATGCAAGTGCCTCGGCATGGGATGCGAAAAAGATATCGACACGATTTCCGTTGACACCACTTCCTTTGTCTTCAACTGTGTATGTAATACCGTCAATCACAAGCTTTGTGCCGATTGGGAAACGGCTCAGGTCGGCGGAGATGGTGTGGTTTTCTTTTGGAATCGTTCCGGAGTAAGTCTTCGTATAACCGCCGGAACATTTCTGACAGCTGCAATAACCGGAGGCTTTGAATTCACCGATGTATTCACCCGGTTCTGCAGTTTCGGAGGCTGTCGAAGGTGTAATTTTCTTTTCCTGGGTGGCCGCATCATGAACAGCTTTCGGAGTCAGAGTAACAGCACTTGTGGAATCAGCCGCAGTTTTAACTGCGAGCATAGCTTCTTTGGAGACGGAATATGTGCCGATCAACGGAACTCTTTCCTCTCCGGAAATCGCGGCTGCAGTAATGGTAAATACTTCGCCGTTTAATTTGGACCAGTCCACCTGGCAGGTAAAACCGTGATTCGCAGAACCGAGAGCAATTTCTAAATCTTCACGTGGAAGAAGTGCCTGAGTTGTTGTAAATGTACTGGCTCCCGGACCTTCGTCGGAGGAAATGGCAATCTCTACAAATACACATTCTTCCGGAACTTCTGCGTTCCATGCCCAACCGGTGATGGAATCAGCCGTCACGGTATCCAGATGACCGGAAAGCTGTGCGGCAAATGCAGGAATCATAGGAATAGAAGAAAGCAAGAGCGCAGTGCCGAGGGTTGCAAGACGGCAGAATAAGCTTTTTTTCATATATGACCTCACAATCGTTCATAATTAACAGATAAAATTCATGATTACTAACTTATTTCATTATATTTACAAATATATTAAATGTCAAGAATTGGAAGTAATAAGGAGAGGAGAGCCACAGAATTGCCACGTTTAAAATATGAAAAAAGTCTTAAATCAATAAGAAAGTCTTGACAAATCGGTCCACTGGATATATAGTAACAACTGTAAATGTTAGCACTCCACTGAAAAGAGTGCTAATAAGACGAAAGAGGTGAGATTGTGGAGCTGGATGCAAGAAAAGAAAAAATATTAAAGGCGATTATCCAG
>JAZOVL010000145.1:0-2343 GCA_045658685.1 Pilosibacter sp. | reverse complement strand
GTCAGTTCAATGACCGCTGTTCCTTTTAATTTCATAAGACCTCCTATTCTACAGTCACTGGTCTGCAGAAAGCGCCGATAGCACTTCTTCCCTGAACCTGATCTGTATAGCTTCTCTGTACATATTCAATGGTTTGTGTTGCAACTGTATCTGTAATGCTCTTGGCATTCATACTACCGCCGATTACAAACCTTCCAATCTTTTCTTCAATTTCAATCTTCCCATCCCATGCTGCAGCTGCTCCCATTGCCTGTCCGCTGATGGATGCAATGCAATCACCGATTCCAACTGCGCCGATTCCATTCTCCATCCTCAGATACACGTTGAATGTATTCGTGATATTTGGAACAATGCTTTCAATCGGATAATACAAAGAAAGGATATGTTTCCCGCTATGCCATGTTTCTACCGGACAATGCACGATAATCACCGTATCATTTAATTCAAAAGTCACATAGCAAAGGACTTTTCCATCTTCCGACCATGTGACCGGAAGTTCCACCTCCACAGAAATCGGTTTTTCTGTTGTTTCTCCGGTTTCTGAATCTGTCGTTGTAATCGGTATCTCAATCGTCCCCTTTGCACTTGCCGTACGTTCCGTCTGTACCGCTTCTGCTTCAACAACTACCTGACCAAAGAACTGTGCATGATTTTCTTCTGTTGTTGCAAACTCAATACTGATAATTCTGGTATCTGTTTCATCCAAAGTATAAGCAGATGCATTCGTAAAGGTATGAATTCCAATCTTACCTGCATCTACCTGATTAAGTAGCCCAGAAATGTTCTTATCATTCTTTGACTTCGCCTGTGCAAGTCTTGGGTTCTTTCCAACACATTTCAGAGTGTGTTTCCCGCCCATTCTACAGTTCGATAAAGTGATACAGGTGATCTGGTCACTATCCGCATGACCACCACTGAACTTCAGCACATCTCCAATATCCAACGCCGGATTTCCAATGGTATCTGAATCAAATGGAACGTATTTTATAACAGAAATATCTGCTAAGATCTGCTCACACAGTTCTTTTCTAGTATCATCCGTACCAAACTGCAAGAACGGATTCACGCCCAGATTCATGGTCAGTCCATCGTCTGTTTCCAAAGCATAATACTCTGCTGTCTGCGTCTTCATATTCGTGGAACTAACGGCAGTGTATCTTGTTATAAAATCAGAAAAACTGCTTGAAAATCGCTGTTTGTTACTAATATTCATCACCGGTTCTCTGCCGTATTTTCGAAGTTCCAGTTTTCCTTCACGGTTAATACAAAAGAAACCTCCAAGTACCTGTCCAATGTAATAAAGAACATCTCGGTAGGTCTCAATATCGTTTTCAGAATAGAGGGAAAGCACCGTAGAACCATTTGGCAGCGCTTCTATCTCACTCTGCGTATGAGCAAATTCTACGTTGCATGCCTTGCAACATAACGCCACAATCTCATAAGCATTCCCTATCGTTTCTGTGACATTAAAATCCTTTTCAAATCGGAGCATATAATCATATGCCTTAATATCCAGACATCCAATGCTCCGGTTCGCTTCACTGATCTCGTAGATTCCCATTGGAACAGTTTCGTATGCATCGCCCACCAACAGATGATAGAAAGGTTCAATCAGCGCATCTTCCAAAGTGTATCTATCGATTTCCGAAAACAGCGTGATTCCCATTTCCGCTGAATATACCGTACCTAGTTCCATCTCTGTACTTCCGCAGCACTGAGAAGAAATATATCCACTGCCCTTTACAATATCTTTTTCTGAAAATTCATGTACCACTCCTGTTTTCGTGGTAATCTTTCCAGTCCAGTAATATCTTCTTGTGTTCTCCTGTACCGCTGACAGGAACGCTTCACTTACCGGGTACATTCAAACACCGCCTTCCTATAATTCTTTTAAAGTGAAGGATACCGTCCACAATCCCCTGTAGGATGTATCCTTTTCCAGTTTCGCCTTAAATCCCTCAATATACATCTCTGTATTCTTCATGTCCGCTGTTTCCGTATCAAAATAGTCCACCGACAACTTATCCTGTTTGGAATAAGCAGTCAGCGCTTTCAGCCACTTTGCAGTCACGGAGAAAGAGACAGAAATGTTTACCACACCCTGACGAACAACGTCCCTCTGTGTGGTGCCCGCTTCTGTCTCTCCGCTACTGTCCGCTTCCACCGCCGACAAGGACACATCATAAGAATCCGGCAGAGGAAGGACAGTTCCGTCAAATTTTAAATATTCAAAAAATGCCATCTTACCTTCCTCCACTTCTTAAATTCATTCTCTGCTGTGCATTTACAATCACTTCATCCAGCATTGTTCCACCCAGATAAATTGGAATGACAATATCACCA
>JAZOVL010000144.1:0-1639 GCA_045658685.1 Pilosibacter sp. | reverse complement strand
TCACTTAAATTCCCACGCTCTCTCCAACAATCACTACCTTAATTCTTCTTGTGTATCTGGAATGGCGTGTCACCACGATGTTGCAGCACATGCACTCAGGAGAATGGCAATCGGTACAAAAACCTGCCACACCACAAGGAGTTTTTCTATTTGTCGCATCTGCGATTACCGGACAAAGCTGTGTCTGAATACGGTTATAACCATCCTCTACTGTTTTTACCAGTTTATTGAGTCCTGCAATGATGATCACATGCTTCGGACCATGAACCAGACATCCGACACGATTGCTTGCACCGTCCACATTGATCAGCTCGCCATTGACGGTGATCGCATTGGTTCCCATTAAGAAATAATCTGCACAGACCACCTGTCCGTAGATCGGGCTTCCGGCTTTCTCCTTCTCTTCCATCGGATAATCAATCACTTCGTAATCGCCTGCCTGGATCGTCTCTTTCAGACCAAGAACACCAACACTTGCAGATCCGCCCCAGGTTACTTTGGAACCCGGTTCGATCATATCCATGATAAGCTTTGCTGCTTCTTCTTTCGTTCCACAGTAATAGCCTTCCATATTTCTCTTTTTCAATCCGTCAATCACATGTTCTGCCATTCTGCGGTTTGCATCTTCACGCATATCTAATTTCCTCCCCGAGTCGATCCTTTTTCATATTTTACGTCTATTTCCGATGAGCGTCAATACTGTCTGCATTTCCTAAACTTATCCTTTGAGGGACTCTGCAAACTTCTCAACTTTCCCCTCTAACCATTCGAATCTGGAGAGCTGCTTCATCCATTCCTGCGGGATTCCGTCTTCCTCGTTTCGTCCGTATACAAATCCTGCTAAACTTCCTGCTACTGCTGCAACCGTGTCTGTATCTCCGCCAAGATTAACGGCTTTTAATAAACATTCTTTAAAAGATCCGGTTGTAAGCAGACACCAAACCGCTGCTTCCAATGTATGTACAACAAATCCTGTACTGAGTACGTCCTTTTCTTCTAAGGCTTTAAAGTCTTCCAACTCTTCCATCCGACGGAACTGCCTGAGCGATGCCGCAAGATAAGCATCTTCCCCGTTTTCGTATGTGAAGAACGCCCTGTCAATACCTTTCTGTAAGACTTCACAAACATCTTCTCCCGGCTCTGCACGTAATAATTCTTCTACAAGAAATGCATAGATTCCGCAGCCGGTCAGGCTGATTGGGTGAGAATGTGTCAGTCTGGAAACATTATGGATAACCTCCAACGCTTCCTCGTCCATGGACTTTCCTTCCCTCAGAACGAAAAATACTGCCGGAAGGATTCTCATCAACGAACCGTTTCCATTAGAATTCTCTCCATCGATTCCGCACTCCAGTACATCAAATCCCATTGTGTAATTTTTAATCGCCCGTCTGCAGATACCGCCAACATCGAATACTTCTCCGTGCGGTGTATATTCTTTATTATGCCAAAGCCAGTCCTTAAACCGCTTCATCATATTTTCATAATCAAGTCCTTTGCAAAGGCTATCCATCGTCGCCAGTGTCATACTCGTATCATCGGACCATGTACCTGCTTCCTGATCATGTGTCCCGAATCCGATCATTTCAGTCAGCGGCTTTTTTCGAAGCATTACAGTGGACTTAAACTCTGCAGGTAC
>JAZOVL010000143.1:0-6595 GCA_045658685.1 Pilosibacter sp. | reverse complement strand
AGAACAAAATATGACAAGGATCTTGAGCTTGGTACTATGATCGGTGGTCTTGTTCCGATCGCTATCGTACTCGAAGTTCTTTGGATCATCTTCATGATCATCTGGTATATCGCAGGTCTTCCGATCGGTCCGGGCGTTGGTTCCGTTCTTCCGGCTGGTATCCTCTAATATCAGATTACAAAGAAATACATATAAATTACTAACTAATTTATAATTCAATATCCCCAGAACAAAAACCGTCCCGGCTTAGGCCTGGACGGTTTTCTGTATTATTTACACCCCAATATAATTTCTATATTCCTCCATAAACTTCTGCGCCGCACGGGACAGATAAGAATCCTTCAGCGTTGCAAGACTCACTTCCCAGAATGTTCCATAAGACTCCGGAATCTGATAACAGTCCACCGGCTTGTTTAATGACCGTCTCTTCCAATATCCGGCCGACACGATGGCAACACCGGCTCCCGCTGCTGCCAGGTGAATCAATGTCTCCATATAAAATGCACGATACACACATTTAGGTGAAGAAATACCCGCCATCTTCAAAATACTCATCACGCTCTCATACAAGCGCAGATTAGTCTCTGGAAGAAGAAAAGTCTCTTCTGCCAGCCACTTAGGATCCAGAACCATTCTGGAATACCCTTCCACTGTCTCCGCATACTTTCCTGCCGGGTGTCCCTTGGGAAGCAAAACAAGAAACGAATCTCGAGCCAGACCATGATATTCAAAACTGCTCACCGGAGCCGGTTTCGCCGGCTCACGAAGAACCGCAAGATCTAACTTACCATTTAACAACAACATCTCCAACTCATCTGTTGATGCCTCGACCATATTTACCTTAATCCCCGGATATTTCATATAAAACTCCGCCAGGAACTCCGGAAACAGCAGCATACCGCGATGCGGCGTTGCTCCCACCGTGACTGTGCCCGTTTTCAGCTCCTTCAAATTATGAATCTCCTCATCGAAGGACTCATAAATACCAAGGACCTTACTGCTCATCCGGTAATATTCCCGACCTTCCGGTGTCAATACCAATCCCTTGGGTGTACGTTTAAACAGAGTCGCTCCTAATGCATCCTCGATCCTTTTTACCGACTGACTGAGAGACGGCTGTGACACATACAATTTTCGCGCAGCCTGTGTGATACCGCCCTCTTCTACGATCGTTTTAATATAAACCAAATCTTTTTGGTTCATAAAAAATCCCTTGTCATAATTCTTCATTACTAAATCCTCCCCCAACATTGAAATCACTGCCGGCCCCTTCGGATTATGAGGGCATAACTAAAATCATATACATCATATCATTTTAATAATATTTGTGCAATATTTCAAAATCTACTATAATAAGCCTCGAGAACAAATGGGTTGTGTTCTTGCTCAAAGCCGGTGTCTGCTTCCCCCGAGGCAGCACCGGCTTACCCTTTTTCTTCTCAAATCTCTATTTCCACCTAGACACATTTTCCCTAAAATGCTATAATACTATCAAATCAAATGATTTGCGCAGACAAAGCAGAATTCGGGGGAATTTTATTCATTTGTTTGCGGCATATGAGCAAGAACACAGCCAGAACGATCTCAGAGATGAGGTCTGTTTCTGGTTGTTTTTTGTTTCATAAGAATCTCCTCAAGAACCTCCCGCTTTGTTCTCAAAACATCACAAAGGGGGACATTTTTATGTCAAAACAAAACCCAACCACAAAAAAATCATGGGTTGATTCCATGATCGGCGGCATCGAGGCAGTTTGTAATAAACTTCCGCCGCCAGCAATTCTCTTCTGCTTTCTGTTTGTTGTTGTTGCCGTAATCGGCGCAATCTTCAACATCGCAGGAGTATCTCTGGTTAACCCGTCCACAGGAGAAGCTGTTGTTGCAGCAAACTTATTCTCCACAGAAGGTCTTCACTGGTTCCTTAACAACATGGTTAAGAACTTCACAGGCTTCGCACCGTTAGGCCTCGTTATCGCGATGACCCTGGCGATCGGTCTCTGTGAAGAGTCCGGCATGCTTATCGCTCTGTTAAACACAGCATTAAAAAATGTTCCGGCAGCATTAGTTCCGTACGTAATCGCATTCGTAGGTACCGTCGGCAACATCGCTTCCGATACAGCGATGGTTGTAATCCCGCCGCTTGCTGCCCTTGTTTACATGGGCGTTGGCAAACATCCGGTTATCGGTATGATGGTTGGTTACGCAGGCGCTCAGGCTGGTTTCACAGCAAACCTGATGATTGCCGGCACAGACACTCTGTTACAGGGTCTTACAAATGATGCAATCCAGAGCTTCATTCCAGGTTCCACATTTGCAGTTGATGCAGCATGCAACTGGTTCTTCATGATCGCATCCACATTCCTCTGCGCTGCAGTTATCGGTACTGTTTCCATCAAACTCATTGAGCCGCGTTTTGGTACATACGAGGGCGCTTCCGGTGATAAAATCGATGAAGTTACAGCTGACCAGAAGAAAGGCTTACGTGCTGCAGGTATCACAGCGGTTGTTTACATCGCTCTGATGGCTGCTCTGTACTACGGTGGACCGTTACAGGGTATGTTCTTAAAAGGCATGATCCCGATTCTCTTCTGTCTGTTCTCTCTTTGCGGTCTTGCATTCGGTTACGCTTCCAAGGCTTACAAGAGCGTTGTTGACGTAAACAAAGCAATGACAAGACAGATGTCCGCTATGGGTTCCTACGTCCTGTTCTGCTTCTTCTGCGGTCAGTTCCAGGGCCTCTTCAACTGGACAAAACTCGGTACTATGCTTGCAATCTCCGGTGCCGGTTTCTTTGAAAGCGTTGGATTTACAGGTATGCCGCTTTGCGTAGCGTTCATTATCCTCTGCGCATTCGTAAATATCTTTATCTCCTCCGGTTCTGCCAAGTGGGCGATTTTCGCTCCGATCTTCGTTCCGATGTTCATGCTCCTTGGTTTCCATCCGGGCTACACACAGCTGTTATACCGTCTTGGTGACTCTCCGTTCAACTGCTGGACTCCGATGTCTCCGTATATCTGGATGGTTCTGGAAGTTGCAAAATCCAAGTATGACAAGGATCTTAAGATCGGTACACTGATCGGCAACCTGATCCCGTTATCCATCATTCTTCAGATCATCTGGATCATCTTCATTGTAATCTGGAGCCTTGCGGGCATTCCGGTTGGCCCAGGCGTTGGTATGTACTTACCGGCAGGAGTAATCTAATACTGCATCTTTACTGGGGGCTGTCTATCTCTGACAGCCCCTTCTGTATTTCTTCGCACTGTTAGGCATTATTATCATGATAACAGTTAAACTCATTGATTTTTTAGTCAATTCGACAATTTTCGCGTTAAGTTCGCGTTAATTTTGCAAAATATGGCTAGTAATTTATAAAAATTTAAGATATGATATTTTTGAATTGAATTCATAGCTACGGAATCCACATATGGGGTCGCGACCAAAAGATTTATTCCGTAACACCGTTATGTTTATTGATACTATTTCGCTTATAACATATTTCTCATGTCATAGCGTATACATGAATCATTAAATGTAACTGCTGTCATTTGACAGCTACAAGTTCTAAAAAGGAGGTTTCTTTTATGTCAAACAACAAGACATCCGAAAAGAAAGGTTTTCTTGACGTCTTCATGGTAGCCGTTGAGAAAGTTTGTGACTTATTACCACCGCCGACAATCTTATTCTGCATCTTATTCCTGATCGTTGCAGTAATTGGCTGTGTCCTCAACGTAACAGGTGTTGAGCTTCTTAACCCGGCTACTCAGGAATACGTAGCAGCTAAGAACTTCTTCACAAAAGAAGGTCTCCAGTGGTTCATGACAAGCATGACAAGTAACTTCTCCGGTTTCGGACCGTTAGCTCTCGTGCTTTCCATGACACTCGCTGTAGGTTTCTGTGAGGAAGCCGGCCTTATCAACGTGTTCCTTCGCGTTGTAATGAAAAACGTTCCGGCGTTCCTGATCCCGTACGCTTGTGCAGCTATGGGTATGGTAATGAACCTTGCTTCCGACGCAGCTGGTATCCTTGTTCCGCCGCTTTCCGCTATCGTTTACATCGGTGTTGGCAGACACCCGATCGTAGGTATGCTTTGCGGTTACGCAGGTGCTAACGTTGGTTACGCTGCAAACCCGATCATTTCCGGTACTGATACTCTGATCCAGGGCTTCACTAACCAGGCTCTTCAGGGCTTCCTTCCGGAGACATTCTCTCAGTATACAGTAGAAGCTACATGTAACTGGTTCATCAAGATCGGTTCCTTCTTCCTTTGTACAATCCTTGTTGGTACAATCGTAACAAAAATTATTGAGCCGCGTTTCGGTAAATACACAGGCGATGTTGAAGAAATGGAAGAAATCACTGACAAACAGATGAAAGCGCTCAAAGCAGCTGGTCTTGGCCTTGTTGCTGTGATCGCTATGTGGGCAGTTTCCTTCTTTACAGGCCTTACATCCGGCCCGAACGGCGAGTTCGTAGGTTCTCCGCTCTTAAAGGGTATCATCTGCGTAATCTTCGTTATGTTCGCAGTACCGGGTATCGTTTACGGTAAAGTTGCAGGTACATATCCGGACCTTATGTCCATCCACAAAGGTATGAGCCGTCAGATGGCACGTATGGGTTCCTACGTTGCATTCTGTTTCTTCTGCGGTCAGTTCCAGGCATTATTCAGCTGGACAAATATCGGTGCGATCTCTGCGATCGCAGGTGCAAATGCTCTTGAGGCAATCGGTTTCACAGGTATCCCGATGATCGTTGCATTCGTATTCCTTGTAACAATCGTCGATGTATTCTTCTCCTCCGGTTCCGCAAAATGGGCAATCTTTGCTCCGATCTTCGTTCCGATGTTCATGCTCCTTGGTTACACTCCGGCATTCACACAGTACATCTACCGTCTTGGTGATTCCGCAGGTAACATGTTCGGACCGACAGGTGCTACACTTTGGATGCTCCTCAGCATGGCTCAGGAGAAATATGATAAGGAACTCACAATCGGTAAGTTCTTGTCCTGTAATATGACAACAGCCCTCATTCTTGAGGCATTCTGGATTGTATTCCTCGTAGTTTGGATGTTAGCAGGCATTCCGGTAGGTCCGGGCGAAGGTATCTGGCTCGCAACTCCGATCGCATAATCCAGTCTGGAATTAGTAAAAAACTACATATGATATAGATATCATAGATAGTTCTATCTCCTAAAAGAAAAGGCCGTATGGGCTTACCTCCCATACGGCTCTTTTCATGTCTATTTTACTTCTTGAAAGACCGACGCTCCATCTCTTTCTCGAGAATCTCTGCTGCCACATATGCCAGCTCCGCACACGGACGCTTCTTATAATAGCTGTCTGTTCTCGCCTCCGGAACCGGATTCGTATCCTCATTAATACCTGCCAGCAACTCTCTGCAGATGATGCTTCCATTCCTCTCCTTAAACTCCCCTGCAAGCTTCTGGATCAAAGCATAATGCTCTGCCTTCTCCTCCTTCGCATTCGGATCAGAATAGCCGCAGAGGGCCCCTGCAGCCAGCGCCATACCGCTCACACAGCCACAGACCTCTCTGAGCCTTCCAAGACCGCCTCCAAAGGACGAAGCCATTTTTGCAGCCTGATCTGGCTCCAGTCCCATCTCCTCCGCAAATGCCAGCGTAACGGCCTGTGCGCAGTTATATCCCTGTTTAAAATAAGCATTTGCCTTTTCTCCATGTGTCATTTGGATATCCTCCCTTTTCTTTCTTTAATCACCCGGTATGATCCGATTGTCACATCTCCGAACATCTTGTCAATGGAAAGCTCTCAGCAATTTCCACCAAGTAGCTTGAAATTTCCAATCATATATGCTATACTATCTCCGTTATGCATTGGGCCGTCGCCAAGCGGTAAGGCACAGGACTTTGACTCCTGCATTCGAGGGTTCGAATCCCGCCGGCCCAGCTGATATCTAAAGCTCAAGATCTTGTAGATACAGGATTTTGAGCTTTTCTTTTTTTACAGTTCTCCCCCAAGCAAAATCACTTGGACAGATTACCAGAATTCCTGCTCTATATCCAAAACGCCTCGCCAGCCCTCCCTGACCAGCAAAAACAAAAAACCTGCAACTTCTGTTGCAGGTTTTCAGGGTGGCTACAGGGATTCGAACCCTGGGCCTCCAGAGCCACAATCTGGCGCGCTAACCAACTGCGCTATAGCCACCATCACTTATGAGTTTAGGAACCAAAGTTCCTAATGAGCCCGAAGGGATTCGAACCCCCGACCCACGGCTTAGAAGGCCGTTGCTCTATCCAGCTGAGCTACGGACTCATAAAAGCGGGTGATGGGAATCGAACCCACGTATCCAGCTTGGAAGGCTGGTGTTCTACCATTGAACTTCACCCGCATGTTGGTAACTATGAAGCGAGGCTTCATATTACCTAAGATTTGAAGTTTCAGTTTCCATCCACCTCTCACCCTTAATCGGGGTGACAGGATTCGAACCTGCGACTTCCTGGTCCCAAACCAGGCGCTCTAGCCAAACTGAGCCACACCCCGACATTTGTGAAACCCTCTGTCTCCAGAAGTTTTCTTTCGTTTCACAACGCAAGGGTTATTATATATCAATTACCCACTCT
>JAZOVL010000142.1:0-2128 GCA_045658685.1 Pilosibacter sp. | reverse complement strand
ATAATGGCGTTGATTTCGATACTTACTTTAAAAATTACCCGGATAAAGATGGTTACTTTGGCAAATATGGTGGTTGCTTCATCTCTGAGGAACTTGCTCAGGCAATGAAAGAGATCAATGATGCATATTTTACAATCTGTAAATCCAGAAAATTCATCGCAGAGCTCAGACGAATTAGAAAAGAGTTCCAGGGAAGACCGACTCCGATTTCTCATTTGGAGCGTCTGTCTAATTCTCTTGGCGATGTTCAGTTATATGTAAAACGAGAAGATCTGAACCACACAGGTGCTCATAAACTGAATCATTGTATGGGTGAAGCTCTCCTCGCGAAATATATGGGCAAAAAGAAAGTGATTGCCGAGACAGGTGCAGGTCAGCATGGTGTAGCTCTTGCAACGGCCGCTGCTTATTTCGGACTTGAATGTGATATTTATATGGGTGCCGTAGATATTAAGAAACAGGCTCCAAACGTAGCAAGAATGAAGATTCTTGGTGCAAATGTAATTGAAGTTACAGAAGGTCTTGCAACTTTGAAGGAAGCAGTTGACGCAGCATTTAAAGCTTATGCGAACGAATATAAAGATGCGATTTACTGTATCGGTTCCGTTCTTGGTCCACATCCGTTCCCGATGATGGTAAGGGATTTCCAGAGCATCGTAGGTATTGAAGCAAGAGAGCAGTTCGTAGAGATGACAGGTGAACTTCCGGATGCTGTTGTTGCCTGCGTAGGTGGCGGTTCCAATGCAATGGGTATGTTCTCAGGCTTCCTGAATTATCCAGTTAATATTTACGGTGTTGAACCGCTTGGAAGAGGTGAAAAACTTGGTGATCACGCAGCAAGCCTTAAATATGGTACGGAAGGTATCATGCATGGATTTAACAGCATCATGTTAAAAGATGAGAACGGTGATCCGGCTCCGGTTTATTCTGTAGCAAGCGGTCTTGATTATCCGTCCTCCGGTCCAGAGCATGCATTCCTTCATGACCTCGGAAGAGTAAAATATGATGTTATCAATGATGAAGAAACTATCGATGCATTCTTTAAACTTTCCAGATTGGAAGGTATTATTCCGGCGATCGAGAGTTCCCATGCAGTTGCTTACGCAATGAAACTGGCGAAAGAGATGGGTAAGGGATCTATTTTAATCTGTCTCTCCGGACGCGGCGATAAAGATATGGATTACATCATCGAAAATTACGGTATCAGATAATCAAAAACCCGACAGCGCTGATTCAATTCAGTTCTGTTGGGTTTTTTGTTGATAAAAATATTATGTTATTGTTTGTTTCCTAATTGCCAAAATGCAACAGCGCTGGCAGCTGCAACATTTAAAGAATCTACACCATGGGACATTGGAATTTTTACTGTATAGTCACAATCTGCTATCGTTTCAGCCGCTAATCCGTCACCTTCTGTTCCGAGAATGATCGCAAGCTTTTCTTCATTCATGAGTTCTGAATCATCAATGCTGACAGAATGATCGGATAATGCCATGGCTGCGGTTTTGAATCCCAATTCTTTAATAGTGCTTAAAAGTGGATTCGGCCAATCACCAGAGCAATTTCCAATATATGTCCACGGAACCTGAAAGACAGTGCCCATACTTACACGGCTTGCGCGACGGTATAACGGATCGCTGCATCCTGGTGTAAGAAGAACAGCATCCATGTGCAAAGCAGCTGCAGAACGGAAGATTGCACCAACATTAGTAGGATTTACAACATTTTCTAAAATAGCAATTCGTTTTGCATGTTTACAGATTGCTTCTACAGCTGGATATTCTCGACGTTTCATGGCACAAAGTGCACCTCTAGTAAGATGAAAACCGGTGAGTTTTGAAAGTATATCCAATTCAGCTGTGTATACAGGTGTATCCGGACATCGATCTAAGATATGTTTCATTTCTTTGTTGATGTTTTTCCTTTCCATTAAGAAGGAAATTGGTTCATACCCTGCATTTAGTGCACGTTCGATGACATTAGGGCTTTCTGCAATGAAAAGACCAAGCGCCGGCTCAAAATAATGAACCAACTGGTTTTCATTTAATCTGGCATAAATATCCAGTTCAGTGGCAGAAAAATCTGTTATCTCAATAATCACTGGCAAAGTCGGATCGTAGCCATGTCG
>JAZOVL010000141.1:0-7424 GCA_045658685.1 Pilosibacter sp. | reverse complement strand
CGAGTTATCCACCATCATACCGATACCAACGATCATACTGCCGAGAGTAATAATATTCAGGGAAAATCCTGCCACTTTTACCGCGATCAATGTCGATAAAATGGAGATCGGAATGGATGTTCCGACGATCAAAGATGCTTTAATATCTCCCAGGAAAATAAAGATAATCGCCATCGCGACAATAACCGCTGTGACCATCGTCTCCATAACCGTTTTCAGAGAATTTCGGATTAATAAGCTGTTGTCGTTGATCACTTCGATATTGAGATTAGGATCCTCTTCCATCATCTCGTTCAGGACCTTCATGACCTCATTGGACACTTCGATGTCTGTGCTGTCCTGATTTTTATTGATTCCGATCGAGATCGTATCCACGCCATTGTATCGGCCGATGGAAGTCTGATCTTCCAGTGCCAGATAGATATTGGCGATATCTTCCATATAAATAATGTTGCCGTTTCCCACGGTGATCGGGATCTGTTTTAATAATTCGACAGTATCAAAATCAACACCACTGGTCACGGAAAGATTTCTTGTACCGACAACCGTATCTCCCAGAGGCATCGCAAAGTTCGCTGTCGCGATCGCAGTAGCCACCGCGCTCATATTCATGCGGTACTGAGCCAGTTTCTCTGGGATCAGTTCGATACGAACATACTCAGCCTGACCACCGCTGATGTTTACGTTTGCAACACAGCCCAGTTTTTCAATCTGCGGTACTACCGTGTTGGCTACATAGTTATAGAGGTTTCCCACACTCTCATTGTTCACGGCAACCGTAAGAGAGGTCAGGTCATTGATATCCAATTCGATGATCGACGGGGTATCCACATCGTCCGGAAGCACGGTATCCAACGCATCGATCTTCTTCTTCAGCTCGTCGTAAGCTGCATTAATATCTGTTCCATACTCATAGGAAAGAATGACCATACCATAGTTTTCGCTGGACGTACTGGAAATCGTCTCCACGCCGGATAATGTTCCGACGGAATCTTCGATCTCTTTTACAACCAGTTCTTCCACGTCCTCCGGGCTGGCTCCCGGATAAATGGCGCTGATGATGAGCATCGGCATGTTGATCTCAGACATCAGCTCTAATTTATTGGATGTAATGGATGTAAATCCAAATACGATCAGACACAGAACCACGATCAGAGTCGTGACCGGTCGCCTTAAGGCGGTTCTCGTTAAGCCCATAAATCACGCCTCCTTCTTATTCTGCAAATTCTGCTACAACAGAGGCTCCGTCATAGAGTTCTCTTGTCCAGGAAACAATGACCTGATCATCATAATCCAGGCCGGATTCGATTTCAATTCTCTCTGCGTCTACAAGACCATCTTCAACAAAGACCTTCTTTGCCAGTCCGGTCTCTGCGTCATAGATGTATACAAATGCTTCACCATCGTCATAGTTCACACAGTTTGCCGGAACCGTCAGTGCATTTTCCGCCTTCTGCGCAGTTACATACAGTTTTACCATACTTCCATTGGCAATTCCTGCTGCATCTTCCAGGTTTGCCTTTACCATGAAAAGACCTGTCTGCATATCTACCATCGTTCCTACTTCTGTGATCGTACCATGATACTCCATACCGTTTTTCTCAACAGTAAATGGATCACCCACTTTGATTCCCTGCTGTACACGTTCAGTCACTGCAAAATTCACAGTCTTGCTTCCCTCACTGGAGATCACACCGACCATGCCTGCGCTCAGCATATTTTTCTCTACTACGTTGAATGACTCCAGACGGCCGCTGATCGGCGCTTTTACCACAGTTGCATCCATCTGTGCATCATATGCCAGCTGCAGACCTTTTACCTGCAGTTTCGCCGCTTCAACACCGCTTGCCACCTGCTCATATGCCTGCGCCGCGATATCGCCGCTCTCGTACAGAACTTTCATACGATTCAGGTTTGTCTGTGCATCCTGAAGCTGGATCTTCGCCGCATCCAGCTGGATCTTTGCGGAATCCAACTGCAGATTGTCAATTTTAAATAACTCCTGATCCTTCTCTACATAATCGCCCAGTTTTGCGTAAACCTCCAGCACTTCTCCAGATCCGGCTGCGATTACATACACACTCTCCTCCGCTGTCACGGTTCCTGTCAGACCAGTCTGCAGCTCAACCGTTGCCTTTACCGGATTCTCCACACGGACTGTCGGATCCGGAATTGCTTCCATCACCACTTCTTCCTGGTTCAATCTAAAAAATACAGCTGCTCCGAGTGCGCCTGCCACGACTGCGCCTCCTAAAAACTTTCCAATCTTTCCCATGTCAATGTCCTTTCTTTCCGTTTCTTATTCTTCCATCTGTCTCGGATATGCTCCATAACATAATAATCTCATTTTTCTCTGATAAGAAGCCTTAATCCTCTCCGGATTTTCTGCATTTGTAAAATATATCTTTAGTGCCAGGATCAGCGCCGCCACATGAAGCTGCATCAGGCCCTCAAACTCCTCGATCTCAAGTTTACAGACTCTTTCATCCACAAGGCTGTATAATGTCTGGATATGCTCCATGACCGCTGTCTCCATCTTGTCTCCAGCGTTGGATGCTTCCTGAAAATGCTCGGTAAAATAATTTCCTTTCATCATATTTCCGACAATTTCCACCAATCCCTGATCTGCTACCCATTGAATGGTATGATCCAGAACCGCATCAAATACCGCCCACAGATCTCCTTCCCTTGCTTTCAGCTCTGTAATATAGAACTTCTGGTAGCTGGCAATAAAATCTCCAAGCAGCCATCTGAGGAGATCGTGCTTATCCTCAAAATAAGTATAAAAGCTTCCTCTGGAAATATCTGCACTCTGAATGATCTTATTGATCGAGGCCTCCTCAGGAGTCACACGCTTAAACTCTTGGATCGCTGCATTTCGTATCGTATCTGCCTTCTCTTTCGGTAATCGAAAAAAACGTTCCGATGGCATACTCAATTCCTCCTTTGTCAGATGTCCAAACATAAAAAGATGACACCCCGTCATTATTATGTGACAGGCTGTCATCTTTGTCAAGAATTCCCTTTGAGAATTTATATAGATTTCACTTTTTAACAATTCCTTAGCCGAGAAATCAATTATTTCAGTTTGCGCAGCTCCTCCAGAGCTTTCTCTGTATCCAGCGTCAGACTTCCATCCGGGAATATAAAGACCGGAACGCCGACCTTACCGTCTGCTCTCACTGCATCATAAATCTCCGGATGATTTTCACGAATCTTCAGATACAAGCACATATCCTGCAGATTTTCCAGCATATCGTGGAATTCGAACTCCAATCCCTCTGCTTTTGCCTGCTCGGTTGCCACACGGCAGTCCGGACAAAGCCATGTTCCCACCATCTGTACCACAGGTGTTTTCACCTTTCTCGCTGCTTCAAAAGCCACCTCACGGTCGAAGGTTGCAGTTCCGTCCTCTAGAACAAACACCGGGATACCGATGGTATTGTTCTTTCTGCACGCCTCAAACAACTCCGGATTTGCATCGCGGACACTTAAAAACTCCTTTAAATAGCCCATCGAGGTTTCCATGTCATGGAACTCGATCGGTAACTGCTGGCGTTCGATCTCTGCGCATGCCCGGATGCAGTCCGGGCACTGATGATTCCCTAACATTGTGATCATATCGTATTCTCCACTAAACTTAGAAATTATACGGTTCGATTGGTTTACCTGCCAGGATCTCTTCATAATCCTTCAGGTTTCTCGCAAGAAGTTCCGGCGTATTCAGACCATACGGACACTTGCTCGCACACTGATTGCAATGTAAGCAGTCTTTGATCTTCATCATCTTCGCCTGAGCCGCCTCGGAAAGGTGACCTGCAGACGGAGAACGACGGAGCAACAGAGACATTCTCGCACAAGTGTTGATCTCGATACCAACCGGACACGGCATACAATATCCGCATGCACGGCAGAAGCTTCCGTATAACTGTTTTCTGTCCGCTTCGATCAAAGCTTTGATCTCGCCGTCCATCGCCGGTTCATTCTGCATATAGCTTAAGAATTCATCCAGCTCATGCTCTCTCTGTACGCCCCAGATCGGAACCACATTGTCAAACTGAGACTGGAATGCATAAGCAGCCGCAGAGTTTGTGATCAGACCGCCGGACAGAGCTTTCATGGCGATAAAGCCCATATCGTGCTCTTTGCATTTCTTTACCAGTGCAATATCCGCATCGCTGCAAAGGTAGCAGAATGGGAACTGTAATGTCTCATAAAGACCTGAGTCAATGGCCTCGTTTGCCACAGACTGACGGTGGTTTGTAATACCGATGTGAAGGATCTTACCCTGCTCTTTTGCCTTTAAAGCAGCCTCATAGAGACCATACTGGTCATCCGGCTTCGGGCAGAACGGCGGGTTGTGGAACTGGTAAACATCAATGTGATCTGTCTTTAACTTTGTCAGAGAAGTCTCCAGATCTTTCCAGAAGTCATCCACATTCTTTGCCATAGTTTTTGATGTAATAATGATGTCATTGCGCACGTCGCTCAGTGCATAACCGATTTTTTCTTCACTGTCAGAGTATGCTCTCGCTGTATCAAACAGATTGATTCCGTTGTCATAAGCTTTTCTTAACAGCTTTGCCGCCTCTTCCTTTGTGATACGCTGGATCGGCAATGCGCCAAATCCATTCTTATTGACTGTGATACCGGTGCTTCCTAATCTTACTGTGGTCATACTGTGTTCCCCTTTCTTGATGTTGCTGATTGGTGAACGCCTAGGCACGCTGCTTATCCAGCAGCTCCTTCAGGGCTTCGTCACTGTCGTCAATCCAGACATCTTCCTCCTCTGCATTCAAGCCCAGGAATTTCGCCAGTGTACGCTCGTCATCGCTGTTGTTCCAGATGTCGATGAAATCGTCAATGGCTTCAAATTCAATTTCTCTTGCCAGATACTTTTCTTTGAACGTCATTTTCCTGCTCCTTTAAATTCTTGAGGATTGTGATCTCCTGATTGTCAATATGCTCTCTGATGGCCTGTTTTGCCTCCTGCACATGGCGGAGAGAAAGGGCCTTGATAATATTTTCATGCTCAATCTTAAGGATCTGGCGCTTGTCCGCATCCTTAATATATTCCAGACGATAACGGTACATCTGCTCACGTAAATTATTCAGCACCTGCACCAGTTTCGCATTTTTTGTACTATTGTAAATAATCTCATGATAAAGCTCGTCGTTCTGGGCAATCTGAATCGCGTCGCCTTTCCTGATAGCCTCTGTGAACTTCTCCTGAGCCGCTTTCAGTGCTTCAAACTCTTCCGGAGTCATACGCTGACAAGCCAGATCGATCGCAAGTTCCTCTAAAGAACGGCGCACTTCCAATACATCTCGAAGATTGCTCACGGAAATCTTTGCCACTTCCGCACCTTTTCTCGGGATCATCAGGACCAGACCTTCCAGTTCCAGCTTTCTGATCGCCTCACGGATCGGTGTACGGCTCACACCAAGACGCTCTGCCAGCTGGATTTCCATCAGACGCTCGCCCGGTTCCAGTTCTCCTTTTAAAATTGCCTGTCTCAGTGTCTTAAAAACCACGTCACGGAGCGGCAGATATTCATCCATATTTACCTGAAAATTATTCGTCATTTGTCATTCTCCTATCGGGGGTTATTTTTTCTTTCCTTTAGCCCTTGCGAGGGTTAAAAAATCTAGACAGATGTACCTGACGGGCAAGGCGTCCGCCCTCTGCCTTTTTCAGCACTTCATATGCTTTTTTTGCCTTCTCTTCCTCTTTGAAAATACCGAAAACAGTGGGACCGCTGCCACTCATCAGAGCACCGTCCGCACCACATTCCATCATGATATTTTTGATCGTACCGATCTCCGGGTAATCCGGAATCGTCACGGTTTCCAGGACATTGCCAAGGCGTGCGATCACTCCGTCCAGGTTCCCGTTTTTAATTGCCTCAGCCATACCATCGATATCCGGATGCTGTTCCGAAGTCAGCTCATTGGCACGAAGCTTTCCATACACTGCTTTTGTCGATACAGAAACCTGTGGCTTGGCAAGAACCAGATAACACTGCGGGGCCGGAGGAAGTTCTGTCAGGATCTCTCCGATTCCCTCAGAAAGAGCTGTTCCACGCATAATACAATACGGAACATCCGCTCCCAGTTTTACACCTCGCTCCATCAAGTCCTTACGGGACAGTCCCAGAGAAAACAGACGGTTCATACCAACCATAACTGCTGCTGCATCCGTGCTGCCTCCTGCCATTCCGGCCGCCACCGGAATACATTTTTTAATTTTGATAGTCACGCCTTCTGTGACACCAAATTCATCTGCCAATAACTTTGCCGCACGGTACGCAAGATTTCCCTCACCATCCGGGACATACGGGAGATTTGTCTCCGTACGAATCTCTCCTGTTCCGTTCTTCTCCATGACAATCTTGTCATACAAGTTCACGGTCTGCATGATCATACGAACTTCATGATATCCATCTTCACGTTTTCTTACCACATCCAGGCCAAGATTAATCTTTCCGTAGGCCTTCAGCTCCAAAAAATCTGTCATAATTGTTTCACCTCAGTTTCACAAAAACTCACAAAAGTACAAAAAAATACTCTTGTATTGTACTAACCGTGTTTCTTGTATACAATTTAAAGTATACCTTATAATAACATGTTTTGACAAGTATTTTCTAACATCTATCATTTAAAAAGAGTGTTGTCAGCAATTCGCTTACAACACTCCCTCTATCTTCTGGCTTGAAATCCCAGCCTCATGGCCAGATTTTTTGATTTTACATTTTCCTGCGCAATACGGACCAGAAACTTGGAAACATTCAATTCTTCGATCGCATATTGGATAATTGCCTGACATGCTTCCTTGGCATATCCTCTGCAGCGGAATGGTGGAAATACATGATATCCCAATTCCAGTATTTGTTCTCCTTCCGTTTCTGACTCCAGTTCAAATTCCTCGTACTGACTCATATCCAGGCTGCCTTCACCCGGCAGCGTAAGCCCAGCAATTCCAATCAGATTTCCTGTCTTTTTCTCTATCAGCGCCCAGAAGCCAAACTCATAGAATGTATACTGATTCTTTGTGTACGCCTCCAGCTCCTCGATAGAACCGAATCCTCGGCCGATTTGATTGCTCCAGACTTCATCAAAATCATCCGCAAACATCTCGCGAACCAGCAAACGCTCTGTCTCACAGATATGCCATGGAAGTCCCAGATGCCTTCTCGCCACACGCTCCAGGTATTCTGGTGTCACATCTTCCGAAGCCTCCACTACATAACGCGCCGCTGCGATTTCGTTCATCTCCTGTCCCGGTCTCCATAAGCCAACAATGGCTCTCCCGGCTGCTTTCGCAGCCAGAAGAGCCTCTTTTTCATCAGAAATTAAGACTGGAACCTCGCGGCCATTGACGATCGCAATCTTCCATTCCTGCATATTAGTGCTTCTCCGGTTCC
>JAZOVL010000140.1:0-1877 GCA_045658685.1 Pilosibacter sp. | reverse complement strand
TACCTCTGCATCCCAAAAGGACCTCACCTACGATCAGATCCTGGAAGACGTTCAAAAATACTGTACAGAGAAACATTCTGATAAGCTTTCTACTGAAGGAGATCCGGAGGAAGCAACAAAACTTCTGAAAGAATTTATCCTGCAGTATCTACTCAGTCGTTCCTACCATATGAATGGAATGTCTACAGAAGCACTGTGCGATACCCTTTTCGAAGATATGGCTGGTATCTCTTTTTTAAAGAAATGGATCTATCGTCCGGGAGTAGAGGAAGTAAATATCAATGCCTATGATGATATCGAAGTCATTATGAGCGGCGGACGTTCCATGAAAATTCCGGACCGTTTTCATTCACCGCAGCACGCCATTGATGTCGCGAGAAGACTTCTGAACACCTGCGGAATGGTACTGGATGATACCATGCCTTCTGTGATTGGTTTTCTGGACAAGAACATTCGTATCTCCGTGGACAAATCACCGATTGTAGATTCTGAAGTTGGAATCAATGCATCCATCCGTATCATCAACCAGCAGTCCGTATCAAAAGAAAAGCTGATCAATTCCGGTTCCGCGACAGATGAAATGCTGGATCTGCTCACCTGCTGTATCCGTTACGGCGTTTCTGTATGCATTGCAGGAAGCACCGGTTCCGGTAAAACTACCGTTATGAGCTGGCTCTTATCCATGGTACCCGATAATCGAAGACTGATTACGATTGAAGAAGGCAGCCGTGAATTTGTCCTGATCAAGCGTGATGAAAACGGACATGCCATCAACAGTGTGGTCCATCTTTTGACAAGACCACATGAAAATCCTGCTCTTGATATTGACCAGGATATGCTTTTGGAACGTGTTCTTAGAAAACACCCGGATGTCATTGGAGTCGGTGAAATGCGTTCTGCCAAAGAAGCATTATCTGTTGCTGAAAGCTCCCGTACCGGTCACACTGTCGTAACCACGATCCACTCTAACTCTTCGGAATCAACTTATCGCAGAATGATGACACTGGCCAAACGAAGATACAATATGGCGGATGATATCCTGATGCAGATCATGGTAGAAGCTTATCCGATCGTAGTATTTACAAAGCAGCTTGAAGATGGTTCCAGAAAGATCATGCAGATCATAGAAGGCGTAGATTACAGAAATGGGAAACTATATTATCGTCCGCTCTATCAGTATGATGTGGAAGATAATAGAACAGATGAAAATGGAAAGATCACAGTCATCGGAAATCACAGAAAACTTGGCTGTATCTCCGATACCTTAAAGAAACGTATGCTGGACAATGGCATCCCTGCCAATAAGCTCCAGCGCTTTTTATCCGAGTCAAAAAATTCCAAGAAAGGAGGCAATGTTCATGCAGTGGATTCAGATTGTCATATTCCTTCTGATTGTTAACGGATTATTTACCTTATTTGAGGTTCGATTCATAGACTTTTTGCATATACTTGCACCCGCACAGAAAAGTACATTGCAGGATGATGTGGACGTACTTTTAGGAAAACCAGCAAAAGGATTTTTCAATAAAGAAACTATGGAAATAGAACAGCTCTTAAAAACTACTGGCAGAGAGGGACGCTTTAATCTGATTAAACGCGTATCTCTCTTTTTATTTGCCCTGGGTGCCGTAATAGCACTTCTTTTGAATAACCCATTTATGATTCCAATCTTAGGAGCAGGTTTTGCATTCACGCCGGTCTGGTATCTTCGTTCAACTACAATCGCATATAAAAAGCATCTGAATGAAGAATTGGAAACTGCGATTTCAGTAATCACCACATCCTATCTTCGAACCGGTGACCTCTTAAGAGCAGTGCGTGAAAATATTCCTTACTTAAATCCTCCAGTGAAATCTCACTTCGAGGCGTGTATTACT
>JAZOVL010000139.1:0-2793 GCA_045658685.1 Pilosibacter sp. | reverse complement strand
ATTACATCAAACATATCTGCATCGGTCATAATACCGAAATATAGTACACTAAATACGTATAATGCTGCCGCCGGACCTGTGCTTGAAAAACCACTCTTGTTGAGCTCCGCATCATTGTCCCAGCTATAGTAACCTGTCACTACTAATACCGTAGCTAAGATCATTGGAAATACAATAAATGCAATACTTGGAAGTGTTTTACTTTTAAATAAAGTTACCACAATGGCAACGATACAGGCAAATCCGAGTATGCCTACAACTGCTTCTGACATAGTCTTTCTCCTTTTTATGTATCTTTTTTCACACTCTTTTTATCATATACCCCCAGCCCGAGACTGCTCAAACCAGGGGCATATATTAGCGATTAGTCATTCCTAAGCTGTCCTGGATTATGTCATGAATTCTGTCAAAGATTAGTCATTTATGTCAATGTTATTGACATCTGTTTATTCATCGAAGCTGAACTCTTTAATCTTTCTTACTACGTCAATGATTGTACCGTCACGTGCTTCAATGATACCAACCACACGGTCATCGAATCTTACCGGATCCGGCTCACCAACCATCGCATAAGCTTTATCTCTCAATTCTTCAATTGTGCAGAACGGAAGGTCTACATCCTTCATGCACTCGATGAGATCCTGTCTTCTCGGGTTGATGGCAATACCGTAATCTGTAATAACAACGTCTACAGTCTCTCCCGGTGTTGTAACAGTTGTTACATTCGTACAGATAGCCGGGATACGTCCCTGAAGAAGCGGAGCAATTACGATCGTACATTTTGCTCCTGCTGCTGTATCCGGATGTCCGCCCTGGGCACCTGTGATCATACCATCGGAACCAACCACTACGTTACAGTTAAAGTTTACATCAACTTCCAAAGATGCAAGGATTACAAAATCCAGTTTGTTTACGTATGCACCTTTGTTAAATGGATTCGCATACTCAGATGCAGAAATCTCAATGTGGTTCGGATTTTTCTTAATGGATTCAATGGCACCCATATCAAAATCCTGTGTATCCACCAGTTTCTTGATCAGACCTTTTTCAAGAAGATTACACATCGGAGTCGTGATTCCGCCGAGACCAAGTCCCATATGGATTCCCCGCTCCTCCATAATCTTTCCTAATGAAATCGTAGATGCAATGGATGCACCGCCGACACCTGTCTGATAGGAAAAACCTTCTTTAAAATAAGGAGTATTGATTACAAACTGAGTACAATAATCAGCCATCATGATTTTTCTGACATCGGTTGTCGGCTTTGCAGCGCCTGTGGCGATCTTTGCCGGATTACCGATTTCATCCACTACGCAGACATAATCCACGTGAATCATGGAAATGCTGGCCGGAATGTTCGGGAACGGAACAAGACAATCTGTGATAGCAACCACCTTATCCGCATACTCTGCGTCAACTACTGCATAGGATAAAACACCGCAGTCACTCTTGCCGCCGTTAGCTCTCATGTTGCCATACTCATCACAGGTCGGAGCACCGATAAATGCGATGTCAACATGAACCTCACCAGACTCGATGGCACGAACACGTCCGCCATGGGAACGCATGATTGCCAGATCTTTCAATTTACCTGTCGAAATTGCCTCACCAATCTTTCCACGTACACCGGAAGACTGAATGCCAACGATAGTGCCGTCTTCAATATACGGAACAATCGGGTCATTTGCCTTACCGAGGGAACTTGCACAGATAGTAATATCCTTGATTCCCATCTTATGTACTTCTTCCATAACCATGTTTACCACATAGTCACCTTCACGGAAATGGTGGTGGAAAGAAAGAGTCATTCCATCTTTAATACCGCACTTTACAAGTGCTTCATGGATATTTTCAACCATTTTGCTTCTCTTTGGATCAGATACTGCATGAACCGTCGGAGCAGCTTTTGTATATTCATAATTATCGTAAGCATAAGCGCCCTTAAACGCTTCTTTACCGGTCGCGTTTAAAATTTCTTCCGGGATTTCTCTTCCAACTGCATTGATCATCTTATAAATCCCCCTTGTATACGCCAGCAGCTTTTGCCATCATTAATGTTCTCTTAGCACCGTCATAGAATGCGATATCAATCATCTTACCATCTACAGTAAATACGCCGATACCCTTTGCTTTCTTATCATCGATCTCTCTTACTACTTTCTCAGCGAAGATAATCTCCTTCTCAGTTGGAGTAAATACGTTGTGTACTACTGCAATCTGTCTCGGATTTACAAGAGATTTACCATCAAATCCCATCATCTTGATCATTCTGGTTTCTTTTTCAAAACCTTCCATATCATCCAGATTGGTGAAAACCGTATCCCAGCACTGAACACCTGCAGCTCTTGCAGCCATGATCATATGCTGTCTGGCACCCATCAACTCTACACCAGTTCCGGTAATCGTTGTCTGAAGATCTTTTGTATAATCACCACCAGAAAGAGCAACACCGATCAATCTCTCAGAGGACTGACAAATCTCCAAGGCATTTAACACACCTCTGCAGGACTCCAGCGCTGCCATAAGAAGAGTGCTTCCTTCCGGTCTTCCAAATTCACGCTCTGCTGCAAGCACATGCTCTTCTACAATTCTGACATCCTGAGCAGATTCTGTTTTAGCGATACGAATCGTATCTGCACCACCAGCAACACAGACACGGATATCTTCTTTCCAATGCGGAGTATCCAGTCCATTAATTCTGACTACTCGCTCCACGCCATGGTAATCAATCTCCTGTAAAGCGTGATACAACGAATATCTGGCTGCATCTTTCTGATTTTCAGCAACTGCATC